>NZ_JBHIPT010000101.1:0-1228 GCF_042196205.1 Bartonella sp. AP21QHHD
AGAGCTTAAACAGCGTGATGAAGCAGTAAAAGCGCCGCTTCATAAGAATAAGAAGAGTAAGAAGAAGGGTAAGTGAGGAGAGAAAGATGAGTTTAGTAGCAATTATTACGTTTTTTACTACCAATGCGGTTATGTTCTTTTGTGTTATCGCTATGTTCTTTTTTGTTTTGCTCTATCGCAATAGAGAACAAGAGCTCAAAACAGAACTGAAGGAAAAAGATATATTAATTGTAAAGTTAAATATGTCAATTGAAGAGTTGAAAAAGAAAGTACAAGAAAGAAGAGTTATAGGAACCTTTGGAGGTTATGATTCATGAAAAAGAACAAACTAATAAATACTTTTATCTTCTCACCTTAATAGGTGAGAAGATAAGTAAAATCTAATTCCCAATCTTATAAGATTATCATCGTTGATGACTTAATTTTCGAAAAAAGCTGGGCCAAAAGCGAACTTCAAGTGTTTTATGTGGGTCATATGATGAAGTATGTTCTAAGATAAAGATCGGAACGGATAGTTTATCATGATTTTCTGTTTCTATGGAGCGAATTTTTAATTCCCATCGAAAACTATACCCACCATTCACTGTAAATAGGTCAATTCCTCTTTCTAATACGTTGTTTTGGATGACAGGATTTGTTGTAACGGGAGTTATTAAATCGATACATTTGGGAGATGTTTTAAGAATGCTTCTTGGAGAGCTTTGAGAGTATGGATAAGGAGTTGGATAGAATGCTTGAACGAATTCGAAAGGGCTATTTTCATCTATTCGTATATAGTTCATTTTCATTGGTCGGTCTGTGGGGTTTTTGATGGAAAATTCTATGAGAATACCTTCTGGTGATAGATCTTCAGGTTTAAGATTAAAGATCTCAACTTTCATCTTTGGTCCTAAACCTTCTGCTATGTTTTCTGTCCACAAAGTTTCTAAGGAATTTCTTATCATTTGGGGAAGGTCTTTTTTCAATATACTTTGTCTTTTGAATGTTGCGAGTTCTGTTTCAATGTTATTCAATTTATTGTTCATGTTAATTGTAATGTCAGTTAATTCTACAAAATTTTCTTGCATATTTCTCATATCTCTTTCTCCTCCGCTTTGGGAAAACAGTAATTTTATAAAATACGTTTTGTATGGAGAGGAGCGGTGATTAACACGATTCTTTGTTTTGATCTAGGTACCAAAACGGGGTGGGCGATACGTGGTGCAAGTGGTGACATGTTCAGTGGTAC
>NZ_JBHIPT010000102.1:0-20325 GCF_042196205.1 Bartonella sp. AP21QHHD
ATGGTCATAAACTTTAGCATATTGAGAGATAAAAGCTTTTCCATAGACTTCAGCATTGCCATAAACTTGACCACAGACTTGAGAAAAATGGCGTATTTTTGCATCATCATACACTCTTGCATGACCATAGACACAAGCCTCATCATAGACCCAGCAATTGCCATCATGGGATAGGTTAACTTCCTTTTCAATAAAGCCGCCTAAGGACCCCGTCTTTACATCATCGAAATCTCTTAGAGCACGTATACGGTGTAAAGTAAGACCATCAAAAGTGAATTTTTCATTGGTAAATTCGTATTTTTTTGCAGACTCTTGCTGATCAACAGGCGCGGTTTCATTTGCAATGGAAGAGATAACGGGGGGGTAATTTATTAACTATAGCACTCATGCTAAATATCCTATTCGTTCAATTGTTTTGAAATTGACACCCTATAAGGGCGCCGAGCGCTCAAAACACGGCGAATAGTCCGTTGCTACACTTTTCCCTTGAAAGGGTATTGTATGGCATAGCTACACCCGACAAAATTCTCATATACTAACAAAAGTATAAAAGAAAGTCAGTATTTTAAAAGGCATGGGAGAAGCTGTTTCGTAACCTATCCGCTTTTCTCAATGTTACGAAGATAACTACGCAAATCATTGCGCACATCATGTAGTTTCTTGGTCATCAATGCTTCATCAAGACTTTTTACATAGTTATTTTCGCGAACAAAAATACGTTCTAACTCCTCAAATTCTTTAGAAATGATGACCTCCTATGATAACATCTTTATCTAACCAATCGGGACCATATTCTTTATCAGCATCTTTAGTAGAAAATCCCATATCACGAATAAATTGTGCTCCATGCCGCTTTTTAAGAAACAGAAGTGTATGTGCTGGAGGTTCAGTCATTGCTAACCATTCCCACACCGCTTTGCTATCATTAGCACGGTCCGCTGCTTCTGATTCAGCAGTATAAATGCAGTTTTGATCTAACCCGCCTGCTCGTAACTCCTCACGTTCAGCATCCGTCATATAACTTTTGGGTAATTTCTTTTGCATAGGAAATTCCTTTCTGTAATCTGTCTTGAAATATTAATCTAATGGTTAAATCTGATCAATCAAATTTCCTATGAATTTTTCAATTTGTTGTTTGGAAATGAAATAAGATATCTGTTTTTATCTTTGATCATTTTGATTGTTTGTATCAAAGAAACTTATCGTTTTTTCTGATACTTATACACTTAATTGACGGTCTTTATTGAACGTGACACAATTTTACGCATATTTACGAGTTTCTCCTGATGGACAAGATACAGAAAATCAAAAACTTGGATTATTAGAATATGCTAACAAAAATGCTTTTGCTTCACTCCATATTGAAGATAAACTATAAATAGAAGGAAAGCTTGGTGCTTTAATCGAAAGAACAGAGCAGGGGATTGTTATTGACACCTGAGTTTTTTGTATAACCGATTTTCTCTTGATGTTTTAGAAATTCTTAAAGATGTTAGTGAGCATAATTTATAAAGTACGCCAATTTATTAAGGGGATAAAACCTATTATCATGAGCAGGACAACGGGCTGTTCCATAACGCCCATGCCAAACCCCGCGCAAGGCACGTGTGATACCCTGCGCATTCTTAAAAGAACACATCATTTTAAATCCTATAACGTTGCGTTACAGGACGGATTGTGCACTCTCTAGGGTGATGAATTTGAGAAAGCCTTGTCCGTCCTTACGTGACAAGGTTTTTTTATGCCACGTCGTTATAACGTTGCTGTTTTGCTTGCTCGATGACATTGATAAGATCCGATTGTAACCAACGGGATAAAAAACCAAATTTTAAAGGTCTTGGGAGAGAGCCATTGGTCACATGACGGCGGAATGTTGAAACACTCATATGAAGCAGTTTTGCACTTTCACGGTCTGTTAAAAGAATATCATTTTCTGTCATACTAAAATCCTTTCTATCAAAAAATGGTAACAAATCATAACCATTTATTAACCACATTTTAGTTCATTTTTGAAGGTATTTTATTTATAGAAAACAATATTTTATCATACAATTTTTTATGTGAGACGTGATGAATCTTATTGAGAAAGAATGAGAGACAAGAGAGAGAAAGTTATCCACAGATCATGGGGTTATGCACCCCATATCTTTAAGATTGACCCGTGACATAAGCCGCCCATTTATCCATATAAACGCGGCGCTGTTCTAGATAGTCAGTGCGACGATAGGCACGCTCTACTTTACCACCTACCGTATGACTTAGAATAGTTTCAGCGACCTCATAGGGGGCATCGGTTGTTTCAGCGAGCCAATCGCGTAAACTAGAGCGAAAACCATGCGGGCAGGCTTCAAGTTTATTACGTCTCATGTAAATATACATACACTTCTCAGCGAGGGGACCGCGACCGGTTGCAGAAAAAAAGAAATCATTGCGAGAAAGCAAGCGCGCTTGTTTTAAAACTTCTAATGCCTCTGTTGATAAGGACACACGAAATTCTGTTGTAGCATCACGCTTGCCTTTCATATTTTCAGCAGGGATAGTCCATATATTACCCTCAACTTGATCCTTATGGATATGACGTAAAGGATTTGTGCGAACGCCTGTCAGAATAAGCAAACGCAAAGCCAGTTGTGTCATAGTTATTTTTTGACAAAGCGTTTGATAAAAAGCCGGCACATCTCTCCAATCCATGGCTGGTCTATTAATAACCTTATGACNCAAAGATTAAGACGATTAAGAGCTCTATAAGCAACTCCAGCTTTTGTATGCCAAATAGGAGCAAGGGTATTGCGTATCTCTGTTTGGGTAATCTCAGAAACGGGCAGACAGCCTAATTTGGGAAGAATATGAAGGCGTAGAGGTAAAAACCAATGTCCATCTTTCCCATCCCGTTTTAATTCAGCTTTCCGACTTTCAAAAGCCTCTAAAGCAATATCTTTTAAATAATGAAGATTGCTTATTGCTTCACGCTTTTGTTTATCACGTTCTTTAATAGGGTCACGCCCCTCACGTAAAACAGAGCGCCACCCAGTTGCCAATTCACGGGCTTGTTGTAAAGAGACATCTCTCAAGGCACTCAATCCCATTTCACGGCGCCGCCCGTGAATGGTATAACTGTTAACGCCTTTAGACATCAGCATCTTTACACTTATGAAGATATAAATCGACACCATCATACACTTTGCAAGTCCCCAATGTTTTATGCGATAATTCTTAACACTTGAGAGGTTTATAAGAAGTATTTTTACTCTCTTTTTTAATAACTTTATCCATATACGAACCCTACTTATGACGCGTAAGTAAGCGATTGTATTGAATTAAATATGAGAGGAAATATAACGAAAAAATCTTACAGTATTTTTAATCAGATCCACGTTAAAATATTATAATTTATCATAAAAAATCAATGTACTATCAATATAAAACAATAAATAAAAAAATCTTTTTGTCTCTCACACTTTAAAAGATTAAAATGAATCTACGTGGAAGATAAAAAGTGCAGCATATTACTTTTGTTAACGCTGAATAAAAATAAAATCTTTTCTTGAGTTGTCAATAATTCCTTAATTTGCGGAAATAAAAAAGTTTTTTCCTATATAAGATTCTTTATGTTGATCTTTGGGATGGGAGGAGCAGCTATGTATACAGCATTAAGGATCTTATTGATATTATGGGGAGTATTGGCATTTGATACGTGGGGGAGAGCACAAGATTTTCAAACTCCCGCATCACAACTGTTATTACTCGATGATGATACAGAGACAATACTTTATGAAAAACAAAGTGATATTCCTTTTTTTCCTGCTTCATTAGTAAAATTGATGACAGCAGAAGTTGTATTTCATCAATTAAAAAAAGAATTATTAAAAAGTACGCAGAAATTCAAGGTCAGTGAAAATGCTTGGCGCAAAGGTGGAGCACCTTCCGGTACAACCACTATGTTTGCAAAGATAAAGACAGAAATCAGTGTTTCTGATCTTTTACGTGGTTTAATTATTGTGAATGGAAATGATGCTGCTATTATTCTTGCTGAAGGAATATCAGGACATGAAGATCATTTTGTAAAACTGATGAATCAGCGCGCAAAAATAATCGGATTATCTCAGAGTCATTTTGTTAATGCTACAGGGCTACCCGAAGAGGGACAATTTGTAACTGTGCGTGATATGATTATATTAGCACGTCATATTGTTCAGGAATATCCGGATTATTATGCACTTTATTGTGAGCCTCATTTTACATGGAATAATATTTTTCAACGTAATAAAAACCCTCTTATTTCTAAGGAAATTGGTGTAGAAGGATTTGGTTTTGGCTACAGTGAAAAAGAAGGTTTTTCAATGGTTGCCACCATTTCTAAAAATCATCGACGTCTTTTTTTAGCAATCAATGGTTTGCAAGATGGTAAAAAATATACAAAAGAAATAGAACGCATTCTTCAATGGGGGATGACGGCATTTGATCTCAAAACAATTTTCACAAAAGAAGAAACGGTTGGTCGTGCTTCTGTTTACGGTGGTAAGAAAAATTTTGTTCCACTCATTGTTAAAACACCAATAAGTTTTATGCTTTCGAATGAAAAAAAAGTAAATGTTAAAGCAAAAATTAAATATCATGGTCCATTGAAAGCCCCCATCGTTTCTGGGCAATCAGTTGGTGTTATTCAAATTTTAGAAGATAAAAAGATTCTTCTGGAAAAACCAGTTTTTGCCGGAATGAATATTCAGGAAGGAAGTTTCTTTGCAAAAGTAAAAAATGCATTCTATGAAATAACAATTGGATGGTTACGGAAATATTTGTAGTTACGCGCTAATAAGGTTAAGGTCATACGTGTCAGGTTATTTTATTACATTCGAAGGAGGGGAGGGGGTAGGAAAAACGGTGCAGATTTCTTTACTTGCTGAGTTTCTCTCTCACCAAGGTTATGATGTTGTTACAACACGAGAACCAGGAGGAACGCCAGGAGCAGAAGCAATCCGGCATATTTTGTTGTCGGGGCAGGCGCAACAGTATGGACCGTTGATTGAAGCTGTTTTGTTTACAGCTGCACGCGCTGACCATTTTCATGAAGTTATTGCACCTTCTTTGCAAAAAGGTAAAATCGTTTTATGTGACCGCTTTATTGATTCTACACGCGTTTATCAAGGACTCAATAATAGAGTCAGTTCTTCTCTTCTTTCTGTTTTAGAGTGTATTGCGCTCAATGGTATTTTGCCTCATTTAACATTTTTATTAGATATGCCAGCAATGTGTGGTATGAAGCGTGCAAATTTACGAAGAAAAAAAACAGAAGAAATTGATTATTTTGAAAAAGATCAGTTGGAAATTCAAGAACAAAGACGTCAGGCTTTTCTTCAATTGGCCAAACAAGAACCCCATAGATTTCGAGTCATTGATGCCACTGGCTCAGTGGAAGCTATTGCTCATCAAATAAAAAATATTTGTCATCAGGTATTGTTGGATCAGCTTTCATGAGTAATTTAAATACCTTACGCCAATATGATGATATTGATACAATTTTATCACCATCCCAGAACAATGTTATCTTTGGTCATGAGGATGTGCGTCATTTTTTGACACAAATGCTTAAAGAAGAGCGTTTGCATCATGCATTATTATTTGAAGGAGAATACGGGATTGGAAAGGCTACATTAGCCTTTCATCTTGCTTGGAACATTTTAAGTTTTCAACAGAGTTCTTTCTTCAAACCCGATCCTTATTCTACCCCATGGCGCCAAATTACACAAGGAAGTCACCCTGGTCTTTTGTATATTTCACGTCGATTTGATGTGAAAACGCAAAAGTTTAAAACAGGAATACTCGTTGATGATATCCGTGATATTATGCATTTTTTAAGTCGAACATCGCAAGATAATGGATGGCGTATTGTTATTATTGATTCTGCAGATGATATGAATAGAAATGCAGCAAATGCAATTCTCAAAATACTTGAAGAACCACCTACAAAAACGTTATTTGTTATTATCGCACATTCTTCAGGAAAATTGCTTCCAACAATCCATTCACGGTGTCAAAAAATTTCTTTTCGTCCATTGAATAACGATGAAATGAAAAAAGTTATTATACATATTTTCGCCGATCAGGATTTACCTGATGAAAAAACAATTGAAATGATTATTAAAAAATCTAAAGGAATCCCTCGAAAAGCCGCTTTACTTATTTGCCATGGCGGTCTTGAAGTTATTAAAACAATTGATGCTCTCCTAGAGAAACCTGTTTGTAACGCAACAATTGTACATACTCTTGCACAAACATTTTCATCTGCTTCTTCTACATTCCAATTTCAACAATTTTGTGATGAAATTCTTAATAAAATTCAAAAAAAAGCTATCATGCTCGTTGAAAAGGGAGACTTATTTCTCTCAAAAAAATATGCGGAAAAATGGCAGGAGATTCATCAAGAAATAGAGGAAATACAACTGTTTAATCTCGATAAAAAGCAGTTTGTTATTAACTTACTTTTTAAAGTTCATAAGATCATTCATGAGAATTAGTTTTTCCGTGACAATGCGATGAACAAGCGTTATGTCATTATATCTTCTATTTATAGCGTTTTACAACGAGTATGACATGCGTGACACATATTACATAACAACTCCCATTTTTTATCCTAATGCTGCTCCACATATTGGACATGCTTATAGTGCCATTGCAAGCGATGTTTTAGCCCGCTTTCAACGGTTAAACGGAAAAAATGTATTTTTTCTTTCTGGTACAGATGAGCATGGTCTCAAGATGCAACAAACCGCAGCTGCATTAGGCATGACACCTCAGCAACTTGCAGATCGTAATAGTGCGGTGTTTCAAAAAATGCTTGCAGTATTAAATTGTTCTAACGATGATTTTATCCGTACGACAGAAGAACGCCATTATCAAGCTTGTCAAGAAATTTGGAAAAAGATGGAAGCAAATGGCGATATTTATCTCGGTCGTTATACGGGGTGGTATTCGGTTCGCCAAGAAGCCTATTATGAAGAAAAAGATACGGAAATTGGAGCAGACAACATCCGTCGTGAGAAAGAATTAGGCTCTCCAGTTGAATGGAATGAAGAAGAAAGTTATTTTTTTAGACTTTCTCATTATGAAAAGGCTCTTCTTGAATATTATGAAAAACATCCTGATTTTATTGCTCCATTTGAGCGGCGTAATGAAATTATAAGTTTTATCAAATCAGGTTTAAAAGATATCTCTATTTCACGCGCAAGTTTTAACTGGGGAATTGCTGTTCCTGAGAATCCAAAGCACGTGATGTATGTCTGGGTTGATGCGCTTACAAATTATCTATCAGCAATAGGTTTTTTCAATGAAAATTCAAAAAAACGTGATTTTTGGCCTGCAAATACGCATATTATTGGTAAGGATATTATTCGTTTTCATGCAGTCTATTGGCCGGCATTTTTAATGTCTGCTGGAATTGAATTGCCTAAAAATATTTTTGCACATGGTTTTTTACTTAATCGTGGTGCAAAAATGTCAAAATCTATTGGAAATGTCGTTGATCCTTTTGAAATGGTTGATCATTATGGTCTTGATCAGGTCCGTTATTTCCTTCTCCGTGAAGTGCCATTCGGACAAGATGGTAGTTATAGTCATGAAAGCCTTGTGAACCGTATTAATGCTGATCTTGCTAACGATCTTGGTAATTTAGCACAGCGCTGTTTGTCTATGATTGCCAAAAATTGTAATGCACAAGTCCCGAAACCAGCTTTATTTTTAGCTCAAGATAAACAGCTTTTAGAACAATCTCTTCAAGTACTTGAAACTGTACACCAAGCTATGTCTTCTTATAGTATGCATTTAGCACTTTCAGCTATTTTTTCAATTGTAGCAGATGCCAATCGCTATTTTGCCAACGAACAACCTTGGAGTTTACGTAAAAACGATCGAGAACGATTTTCTACAGTTCTTTATATAACTGTAGAAATCTTGCGGAGAATAGGAATTATGCTTTTGCCTTTCATACCCCAATCAGCAACGAAACTTCTTGATAGCCTTGCGGTTGCTGAAGATGATCGGTTATTGTATCATATAAGTCATTCAAAAATTCAAGAAGGGCTTGATCTTCCACCACCAGAACCAATTTTTCCTCGTTATATCTTGAAGAAAGAAGATACTCATCATGTTGATTGATACACATTGTCATCTTGATTTTGAAGATTTTTCACAAGATTTGGATAATGTTATCCAACGGGCTTTAGATGCTGACGTTAAACGTATGATAACAATTTCAACCCATGTTTATAAGTTAGATAAGCTGTTAGCCATTGCGCAAAGCTATGATCAAGTCTTTTGTTCCGTTGGAACACACCCCAATCATGCGCATGAAGAACAAAATATTACAGCGGAAGAGCTTATACAGCTCTCGAATCACCCTAAAATTGTTGCGTTTGGGGAAGGGGGGCTTGATTATCATTATGATTATTCTACTCCAGAAGAGCAAAAGAAAGTTTTTCATGAACATATCATTGCTTCTCGAGAAACACAGATTCCTCTTGTTATACATTCACGCAATGCCGATATCGATATGGAGAAAATATTACGTGAACAGACAAAAGAAGGAGCTTTTCCCTTTATCCTTCATTGTTATTCGTCTGGAATGCAACTTGCTCGTGCTGGAATTGAACTTGGTGGTTATATTTCTTTTTCGGGTATTCTTACTTTTAAAAACGCACTTGAAATCCGTGAAATAGCAAAAATTGTGCCCCATGAGCATTTGTTAGTGGAAACAGATGCTCCATTTTTAGCACCTAGTCCCCATCGGGGCAAAACAAATGAACCATCTTTTGTATGTTATACAGCAGCTGTTTTGGCTGAAACAATTGGCTTAAGCATTGAAGAAATAGCTCAAATAACAACGCGTAATGCTTTTCGTTTATTTAGCAAAATGAAATAAGGCAAAAGATATGTGTGATCAATACCGATTTACAATATTAGGTTGTGGTCCTTCTCCAGGAGTGCCAAGACCTAATGGTGATTGGGGAACATGTGATCCGAATAACCCTAAAAATAAACGCTACAGAAGTTCTTTATTAGTTGAACGTATTAAACCTTCAGGAGGCAAAACAACGATCGTTATTGATACAGGTCCAGATTTTCGCTCACAAATGATCGATGCGCGTGTAAGCCATCTTGATGCTGCTCTTTACACGCATTCTCATGCAGACCATATCCACGGTATTGATGATTTACGCAGCTATGCACTTGCACAAAAATGTTTAATAGATATCTATGCCGACAGATTTACACTAGAGCATCTCAAAAGTGCTTTCGGATATTGTTTTCAAACTCCAAAAGATTCATCTTATTCTCCCATTTTAAAAGAGCATCTTATCAATGAAGATAGCCAATTTATTATTCAGGGGCAGGGCGGAGAAATAAGCGTCAATACACATTTACAACACCACGGAAACATTCATTCCTTAGGTTTTCGGATTGGGAATGTTGCCTATTGTACGGATGTTAGTGAATTTCCTGAAAAAACTTTATCCAAATTAATGGATTTGGATGTTCTCATCATTGAAGCTCTTCAATTTAAATCCCATCCGAGTCATTTTTCTGTTGATCAAGCATTACAGTGGATAGAATATTTAAAGCCAAAAAAAGCAATACTCACACATATGGACAGATCGCTGGATTACAATAAGGTTATAAATTACGTTCCATCCTATGTAAAACCTGCATATCAAGGTCTTACTTTTGAAACAGATGCATAAGCTTATTATGCGCAATATTTAAGTTAAATAAAATACTTTTAAATTTATCCTTTATTTTATTTCATTTTTGACATATTTAGTGTTTTTTATGTCAAAAATGAGGCTTTTATGTATAAGAATTTTAAGCGGGGTGTATGTATTGTGGTTTTAGCGTTTTTTTGACAGCATGTGGGGGACGTTTAGAAAAAAATATTCCAGTTACAACGTTACATGACGGAACAATGAGTTGTGCCGATATTCAACGGGAGTTTTTTGCTAATAAACGTCAGATTAATGATACAATTGCAGAGCGTTCTAAAGCAAGAAATAAGAACGTGGCTTTAGCAGCAGCAAGTGTTGTATTTGTACCTGCTTTGTTTTTTATGGATACTAAATCCAGTGAAAGTAATGAAATTTCGGCTTTAAATAATCGTAATGCTGTTTTGAGTGATCTTGCACGTATGAAACGTTGTAAAATAGTACAGTAATTTTTATTATTTATACGACGTAACTTCGTTATCACTATTTTTGGTCTTTAAGGTATATACCTTAAAGACCAAATTTTATTTTAAAAGTAAATTGTATGATATAAATATTATGATGATGTTTTAAAGTAGGGTTTTCTGTATCATATTATCGCATAATATATATTATGGAACTTTATGAGGAAGTATAACTAGCATCAGCGTTTTGAGGAACGAAGCTTTAAAATGAGCTACTTAAGTTAACTAAGATCGAAAATCGAGCCTGTTATTCTGGCTCGAAAATTTTAATCACAATGTTTTTTTATTTTTTACTCTTTTAAAAAAAATAATTACAATTTGTAGTACTATAAAAGCTAAAAACAATATTCCATGAAATAATGGTACAAATGGCTGATAAATAAAATCGGAATAATATATTGTTATTGCTTCAATCAACGCTGCAATACACCACACAATGATACCCCATAGTGAATACATCCAAAGTCCAACTAAGGCAATAGGATAGAGAATAGCCAATATAGCTGATGTAAATTGCCACTGCCAAGGCATAAGATCAAAACGCCATAGAATACCTGGAAAAACACCAACAAGGCGTATCCAATAACAAATACCTAGAACTAAGCAAATAAGTGCCAAAAAACGTAAGTAACAGTTATAGATTAAATTGATTTTTGAAATCTGTTTGTGAGAATTATTTTTCACAATAATAACTCTTGTTCAACAGGTTGGAAGTAAGAATCTACCATTTCATCTGTCACATTTGAAAGTTTATCTGGTTGCCATTGAGGTCTTTTATCCTTATCGATTAACATAGCACGTATACCTTCATAAAAATCATGTGAATGAAGCATATGATACGCTATGCGGTTTTCAATTTTCATACAATCTTCCAACGTTTGAGATGAATTTTGTTTCATTTGTTTCCAGATAACTTTTAAACTTGTCGGAGAACGTGACTGCAAAATATCATAACATTCTTTAGCAAATAAAACATCTTCATTGCTTTTTTTATGTAGCAACTCAAGACATTCTTCTAAGGTATGGGCACTAAAACAAGTGTTAATAATACAACGTATTTCATGACTTGTTTCATAGTCTTTTGTAATTGCTCGCTCGTTTAAAGCTAAAGTAGGATCTCCTTGCTCAATAACAGCTTTTCTAATCATATCGAATTCAGTTTCAGCAACGGCGTGTGTTGCTAATCCTAAATTTAAGCAATCTCCCCACTTTATACATGCGCCCGTTAATGCAAGATAGATACCAAAATGATTGGGAAGAGATGGTAAGAAAAAACTTGCACCTACATCTGGAAAAAATCCAATCGCACCTTCTGGCATAGCAAAAACTGTATTTTCTGTAACAATTCGATGCGAGCCATAGAGAGAAATACCTACCCCACCTCCCATCCAAATACCGTTTAAGAAAGAAATGTAGGGCTTTGAAAAATGTTTGATATAAGCATTTAAACTATATTCATTCCTAAAGTATTGACAAGAAGCAGTACTTTTCCCCATATGATAGATTTCTACAACATCTCCACCAGCACAAAAAGCACGCCCCTCCCCTTCAATTAAGACACAAAAAACATTATCATCTATTTCCCATGTTCTGAGAGCTTTTTTTAAAGCTGAAACCATTCGTTGATTAAGAGCGTTTAATGCTGAAGGACGTGTGAGCTTTATAATACCAGCACGCCCTTCTTTCGTAAAAGAAATATCATCATCTGCTCCAAAATTAATTTGCATCTCACACCCTTCTTAAAACAATTATTTCATTGTTTTTTTTATACTTTTTTCCCCAAGTTTAGGAAATGTTTGCATGATTGCGCCAATACAATATATATAAATTCCTGTTACCGAAATTCCTATTTTAACCCAATAGGGAGCCTCTAGTTGATAAAAGAAGGCAGAAACACCAAAAAAACACCATAAGAGAAAAATGGGAAAATTAATTCTACGTAAACGAAGGACTCTTACTGGATGAATAAAATAAATTGGCAAAAAAGATATAATCGCCGATAAAACAATAATGATAAAAGTAATCCACTCTCCTGGTCTGACGACAAAAAGCGTAAAAATCATCATATTCCAAACAACAGGAAATCCTTTAAAAAAGTTTTCTTTGGTTTTCATACTAGTATCTGCATAATAAATAGCAGATGAAATAACAATAATTGCACTCAATGAAAATGATAACCCTACCCCCATGAAACCACTTTGATAGAGTGCAAAGGCAGGAATTAAGACATAAGTCACGTAATCAATAATATTATCTAACAGCTCTCCAGACCATGTTGGAAGAACGTATTTAACATCAAGTTTGCGTGCAATTGGTCCATCTATACCATCAACGAGAAGAGCAAGCCCAAGCCAACAGAACATAGCTGTCCATTCTTTTTGAGAGGCTGATATAAGAGAAAGAAACGCTAAAAATGATCCCGAAGCTGTCAGTAAATGAACGGAAAAGGCCTTTGCTTGTGGCATTGTTACTTTTTTATGGCGTAATAATTTAGCATTTGTTTTGATTTTCTTTGTTAATTTACGTTTCAAGGTTTTCTTATCCTCGTTTTTAAAGTCTTCAACCATCTATCAATACGCCATTTTTTAACGATGATATAACTCAGCATTTAAAAAAATCATAAAAAGGTTACTTTTTTATATCGCATTATTTATTACATACTATAATAATAGAAGAGCTTCATATAATAAAAAGAGAGAGATCATTTGGAAATGTTAAAATATTTTCTCAATGAATAAAGGTTCAAATCGTTGTGATATTTGAAAAGGAAGAGCATAAAGATATTGCTGTTATTGGTGCAGGTCCTGTCGGAATGTTAGCCGCGCTGAGTCTTGCACAGAAGGGGTTTTCTGTTTTTCTTGTTGGGCCCCCTGCTCATACAGATGAGTTACGGACAACGGCTCTTATGATGCCCGCAATACGCACGCTTCAAAAACTCAATATTTGGGATAATCTTCAAAAACATGCAGCTGCTTTATCGTCCATGAGAATTATAGATATAACTTCTAGAATTGTGCATGCTCCTACGGTGCATTTTTCTTCTACTGAAATTGGCGAAAAAGCTTTTGGCTATAATATACCTAATGTAAAATTGAACAGTGCTTTAGTCGACGCTGTTACACATACGCCCAATATTATAAGATTTGTTTCTGCTGCCAAATCTGTTCATCACACAAAAAACCATGTATGCATTACTCTTGCTGATCATAGAATTATTCAAGCACCACTTGTTGTTGCAGCTGATGGACGTCACTCTCTTACACGTGCCGCAGCAGGGATAAGTGTGAAACAGTGGAATTATCCACAAAAAGCACTTGTTCTCAACTTTTCTCATGAGTTTTCTCATCAAAATACATCAACTGAATTTCATACAGAACACGGTCCATTTACACAGGTTCCACTACCAGGACGAAGATCTAGTCTTGTATGGGTTGTTCATCCTTCCCGCGCTGAGGAATTATTAAATATAGAACCAAAAACAATTGCAAAAATGATCGAAAACCAAATGCAATCAATGCTTGGAAAGCTAAGCTTAGAAACATCAATTCAAGCATGGCCGATTTTCGGACTTCTTTCTCATCATTTTGCTGCTAATCGAACAATTTTAGTGGGTGAAGCCGCTCATGTTTTTCCCCCTATTGGAGCACAGGGATTGAATTTAGGATTCCGTGATGTCCAAACTTTAATTGATATTTTACCCAATAAAATATCCAATTCTAACTCTGAAATGATTGTTGCACATTATAACAAATGCCGCAAACCAGATATATTAATCCGAAGTGGAGCTGTTCATACACTGAACTCTGCTCTACTTTCTCATATGTTGCCTGTTCATATCATACGAAGCATTGGGCTTGGTTTGTTGCATAGTTTCCCACCATTACGTAATTTATTTATGCGCGAAGGAATGTATCCCGGTTATGGATTTAAGGAAATTATGCAAATATTTCCAACAAAAACATCAAAACAGCTCTACTAAGCAATAATGGATAATAACGTAAAATAATAAATTGCATTTTGCAATCATATCTATTACTGATATAAAAAATATTTTTGTTCTTTATAAGAAGTAACAAATTATATTAAAATAATTAATTATATTTATTTGATTTATTTATAATAATAACATGTTATAATTAATATAACTGTAAATTATTTTTTATTAAAAATTATTATATATATTTAGTATGTTGATATGAAATAAGAGAAAACTGAATTATATACTACAAATTAAATTATAAAGATATCTTGCTAAATCATAGCTGTTAAATTTAGCACTATAAAGAAAATGAAAAATAATACCGTTTTGAAAAAGTTATTTTATAAAATTAATTTTAATAAGAAAATAAATAAAAAAAACGGTTTTATTTAATCAATATATTTTCAAAAATTTTTATTGTTAAGTATAATATTAAAAATAAAATCATCTTTGGAACCTGTTAGTAACACAGAGGTTAATGAAGTGTTGTTTCAACAAATGGTAACAAGATGACACTAAATAATTTTTTGAAATTAAGTACTTTTTTTATAATGATTGCATGTGTCTCGTTGATAGTCACGACTTCAATAAGTGAAGTTTTTCACCTTCCTTATTGTCAAACCTTTACCTATAGCTCTACTCAAAAGGTCACTAAAATAGGTCAGAACTCATTTACTGCCTCACAAGTTAAAAATTGTCTTATGCAAAATGGTTTTGAGAATATTAAACGATTGCGCTTAGATGACAATGGTATCTGGCGTGCTTTAGTAAAATTTAAAAAGTCCCATTTTTTCGTATCCGTTGACTATTCAGGAACAGTTAGCATTCAAAATGAAAGAAAAGAATATGATTGATTTAAAAACTTACAGCAACGTTTCTTTTCACAGCTGTAAGAAAAAAAAATTAAAAAAGTACTGCCATTCTATTAAAGAATTTGCTTTCATTGGCGGTTTAAATGGTAGCATATCAGGAGCTATCGCGGCAATTCTTGCAGCTTATGGTTATATTGCTCTTCCTGGATTTGGTCCAGTTATCGCAATGGGTATAGGAGTAGCACTTTCTTCCGGAATAATAATAGGAGCACTGATAGGATCAGGAATGGGAGGGAGTGTCGGTATATGCTGTATTTTATTGGGAAATTTATATGAATCATAATAATTTTTTCTCTTATAAATTACATAATGCATAGAAATTTCTCGTCATTTTTTCTATGAAAAACAATTAAATCATCAACAAATTATATGTTCTTTTTTTGATGAAACGATTATCATATTATAAATGAAATAACATCTAACTTACTAAAATTCCTTATTTAATTTCTTATTATACCTCAAAAAGTAGATTTTTTAAAAACATCTCTTGAAGAAATGTAAGTGAGATATAATTATCCATCCATAAAAGCTGTATTTTTTATAGATCAAAAAATAAAATTTATGTTCAGAAATATATATAAACATACTTTAATTTATTTGCTCTTTATAAAAACTAATATTTCTATGTAAATTATTTTTCTTAAAGTTCAATTTAAGACACTTATATAACATATAATTAGTATAGATTATTATTTATAGATAATAATCTATTTAAAGATAAGTATAAAGGTACTTCATGAAAAAAATATTATTATCATTATTGTTTTTTATGGCATTTTTAATTCATAAAAATTCTGCATTAGCACTATCAAAACAAGTAAATATTTATAAATTAGAAGATAACAATTCCAAAAAGGCTATTGGTAGCATTAAAATTGAAGAAACCACATACGGTTTGATTTTCATCCCTAATTTATCTACTTTATCAGAAGGAATGCATGGTTTTCATGTACATGTAAATCCTTTATGTGATACAAAAGATGGTATAATTGGTGGAAGCGCAGGTGGACATTATGATCCGGAACATACCGGAAAACATTTAGGACCTTATAATGTCAATGGTCATCTTGGTGATTTACCAGCACTTTATGTTGATAAGCAGGGATATGCCATAATGAGCGTTCTTGCTCCACGATTAAAAAAAATCTCTGAAATTAAAGGGCGCTCTTTAGTCATTCATTTAGGGGCTGATAATCAATCAGATAAACCATTACCGCTTGGCGGAGGTGGAGCACGTTTAGCGTGCGGTATTATTGAAAAATAAAGAGAGTATTGTGGCAGACTGCGACAGTACACACTCCCTTTACCATAAGGTGTGAGAGAAATTTATTTTTTAAATCTATTTCAAGAAATTGAGTAAACTGTGTGAATATTTTATAAAATTAATGTTTTTTTGAATGTTTACTTCGGATAACAAAAAGCTTAGTAATCATCAAAACGAACAGCAATGGAAATTAAAGAAATAGTAGTGTAAATTCTCCGTAAGAAGACTTCAATATGAGGAAGTAATATTTTCCATGCTTGATGTAAACAAAGCAAAAAAGTCGAATTTCACCCTCTATAATAGCAAATTTATAATAAATTATAATCATTAAGTCTAGTATTTAATGGAATCACGCTCAATGCACAAAATAGAACAGGCTTAAAACAGAATTTTTACTCTTCCCCTACTCAACCCTACTCATGAGGTACGTGAGAAAAATTTTAATTGATACAATATCAATATGAGATGGTTTGAAAGGATTGAATACTAGGATATTCATTCCCCTCATTTAAGTTTAAAGACTAATTATCATTAGTAAATCAACATATTATACCAATATAATAAGACAAATAAAATAGTTAGAGTAATTTTCATCATTCTGAAAAAAAGCTTTTAAACAATAGAGTCTTTTTAAAAATACCCCTCATAGATACATATGATCCCAATCTAGAGGACGCATCTCACCAGTTTGATAAAATTGACGAATGAGCTTAATATAATCAAGAAAATCTTCGTTTTCCTCCACTAATCTATTAGCAGTATCCCAATCAATATCACTACGTTCTTTGGCAGGAATTAAGATCTCACTCTCGGAAGAGTTTTCCTTATTAAGTCTTATAAATCCAATTCCATGCAAACTTGAAAGCATCCGAAGCTCTTTTAATGTATCAACTCCTTCAATTTCACTAGCAACTAAATAACTCAAATTAGCCCATGAAGAATTACTAACTGTTTGAAAAAATGCTTTTCGTAAATTTGAACGATTGATGAGAATTTTTACTTCAAAAGACCAAAGCTTTGTCTTTTTATCAAAATATTGCAAAATACAGGCTTTGATTTCACGATTCCATTCCTTGCTTAAATCTTGCATCCCTACGAGATCTGGATAAAGCCATTTATTTCCGCCTGCACCATGTTTATTACGAGAACATTTCTCATTAATACGCTTGCTATAAACTGCAAGCTCTGACCATAAAAATTTAGATAATAATGGATAAAGATCATGCTCTTTAACAGAGCCATCTTCTGTTCTACTCTTTGCATTGTCCTCTATTGCATCAATTTCAGCACTATCTGTTTGTTCAGTAAAATAATATTGTCTCGGTCGTCCTTCAGTGGTTTTAATTTCTGGATAACGCTTTTGTAATTGAGGGCGCTGCGATCCTATTTCAGCAACAATTTGCTGAATAAGAGCTGCATCACTATTAAGGGGATTGATTATCGCCGTTGAATGCTTTTGTTTTTGACGGCATTTTTCTGGGTAATTTTCAAATATCCATTGAGCAATTTCTCGAGCTGTAAACTTTTTTGTCGGGTTTTTCTTTAAAAAATTAAAAACAGTGTTTGTTAAATTTAAAGTCATATGAAAAACTCCCCCTTTTATCCTCTGGGTATTTCATTATATTCAGGCGTTTTAAATGAAAGAACAATAAACTGTTTAAGTTTTTTAAAAAAAGAACATTTATTAAATTACTCAATAAAATTAAAATATTTTTTTAATTTATAACTATAACTCAAAGATCTTTTCACATAACGAAAATAAGATTGTACTTTTATAAAAAATTGTAAATGTACTACAAATCACCATAAAAAAGCATAATCTTGTATAACTTTTCTATACATTTTTCTTTTTATTTTAACGTCGTTAGAAAAAAGTTAAAAATAATTATTCAAACATTTGATTAAACCTCACACCCGTCAATTAAAAAACTTATGTGTTTTATTTTTGAAGCAAAAAGTTATAAGCTCTCAAGTATAGATTCTGAAATGGTAAACTCCGCACACAAACCTTCAAAACTACTATTTGCTTTAATAACATCATGGGGAATAAGAACATAATACCATTTTTTATCGCCATAAGTCGCCGCATAGCGCGTTGCATGACAACACCATTGAACTGCAGCTTCTCTCTTTTTTAAAACAATAGGATTTTGCATTTCAGAGGCTTTTTTAGGCTCACAAAGATATTTGGCATCCTTCGTTTCTACAACAAAGTCTGGTTCATAGATTGATCCTTTATCATATTCTATCTTGAAAAAACCTCGAGCGGGTTTCATCCATTTCAAGACTTGTGCATCATCCTCTAATATTTGAGCAAATCGTAATTCCCCTTCTACTGAATCAAACTTTTGTAAAGGATAACAGCATTTTCTAAAGCCGCTGAATACAAGTTTTTTAATATCACTTTTAATGGCAGGAATATTACGAAAATCAAGAGGAGACATCCCTTGCGGTAACACATAATGGATAGGTGATAAAGCTGTAAAACCCCGTGTAACTTTAACCGCATAATCTTTTTGCGTTTCCCATTGATGTTCTCTTAATTGCGCAACAATAAAACTAGTAAGCTTGTGCTGATAGTGAATTAATACGTTCTCAACAGCTGTATCATTGGGTAAATAAGATCGGAAATGTTCTACCATCTGACTAGCTAATTTTCGTAATAAGAGCGTATGGTTATCATAATCGACAAAGTCATTATCAATCAAACCACGAATGATGTAGTTTTCAAGATAAGGCTCTTTGACATATTCATTCTTAGATGTGAGAAAAATGCTTTTATGGGTACGCAATTCTCGAATTAAAAGTTCTTTACTAACAGGTTGAAAATTTAAGCTTTCTAGATTTTTTAAATCAAAGTCATAAAAACCATAAGTAACATCACGCAAAGGTATGAGTATAATATTTGGAATATCTATTATCAGTTCTGTTAATTGTTTTGTCAGAATTGTCACCACTTTTGATACAAGAGACTTTTGTGATGAAGGCTTAATATTCATAACTTTATTAGCAATTTTTTCTTGTATCTGTGCAGAACAAAGCATTTGAGAACTTGGCAATTTATCATTCTCTTTGATAAGATCCCACGCGATCGCTGCAATATCTTGCTCTTCAGGTGTTAATGTAGGGGAATCTGTATGACGTAATATGATACCTTGTAAATCAGAAGATGCTCCATTTATATCGGAATTACGTATTACCATCGTTTGCATCAATAAAGCTTCTACTTGACTTGGAACTGTCACTATATCGGTCTTTTCAAAGGGGATATTCCCTCCTGTTCCAATCTCAATATGCTTTTTTATAATTGAGTTTGGATCGTTTGCACGATCAATAATATCTTGAAAACGATCATGCGCAATAATTGTTAAACGATCAATAGCTTCCACGCCTGTTCTATACCCATAAGGCAAACGCAATCCACGCCCAATTGTTTGCTCTGTTAAAATTTCTGAAGCCGATGCACGCAACGGTACAATAGTATAGAGATTCGTAACATCCCACCCCTCCTTTAATTTATTAACGTGAATAACAATTTCTGTTGGGTCATGAGAATCTTCAATTGCAATCAGCTTTTGAATATTTTGATCTTCTTCTATATTCGACTGTTTTGTATGAATCTCTATAACTTTTCCCTTATAAGCTCCTGCAAAAAAATCATCTGATTCCAATAAATCACGCAATTTCTGTGCATGATTTGTATCTTGAGCGACAACTAAAATAAAAGGCTTAACGAACTTTTTGTTATAATCTTTTGCATAGACAATTAAATCAGCTTTCACGTTTTCATGGGCATGAATTGCATCTTGTAATTTGATATGTTCTAATTGTTCAGATGTATAATTTTGAGGTTGAAAATCTTTACGTGTAGCAACAGCAAGCTCTTTTACAAAACCATCTCTCATAGCTTCGGCAACACATTGATTTATAATGATAATTCACTGTTTTGCATATTGAATGAGAGGACTGAATATAGTAAGATTTTCTTATTCTA
>NZ_JBHIPT010000103.1:0-2521 GCF_042196205.1 Bartonella sp. AP21QHHD
TTCTAACTTGTTGTTGTCACTCTTGCTGTTTTCAAAAGAAGCCCCTGTCTCGGAAACAGTGATAGATCCTCCTGTCATTTGGATGATACCATTGTCTTTTGCCTCAAGTCCGATGATAGCCTCTTTAATGGTTGTATTGCCATGCAATTCAATTGTACTGTTGGGGCCGTTAGCCCATGCACCTTTTCCATTGCCATCTGCCATTAGAGTGGTATCTATGCCATCAATATATCCACTATTTGCTGCAACTAATGCATTTTTTTCCCAGTTACAGTTCCCCCAATCATCGTGATTTTGGATTGTGCACCATTTGCATTGAGGCCATATTCATCAGAGGACACTGTAACATTGTTCTTTAAAGTAATTGTAGAGCCTGTACCAGCGTATATTCCATGCTCTTTTGCATTAAAGTATCCTCCTGATACCGTTGTTTGAGAATTATCCAACGCTTCTATACCCACTTTTGCTTGAGTAACTGTTACGTTTTCCAAGATGACTTTCCTTTCCTTTCCTTATAAAGAGCTATTCCTTTTTCCATTAAGTCATCTTTACTGCTCGTTATTGTCACATTTTTCAGCTTGTTTTTATCACTTTTGCTATCTTCGAGAAATAAGCCTACTGTAGGAGCAATAATACCTACTGCATTCATTTTTATTATACCACCGTCTGTTGCCATCACACCGATTTCTTTAGCCTTAATCGTTGATTCTGATAAGTCAAGAAAGCTATTAGGTTCGATAATGCGTACAGTGCTCAACCAGTCGTCCTCCATGTTTTTGCTGTCGTGAATTATTGCTAAATTTTTTCCAATTATTCCACTACCTTTTATCACTATTATACCGCCAACAGTGAAGTTGGATGCTTCCTCAGTTATTCCATGAAAATTCATTAAGATTTTTTCGGCTTTTACATTAGTATGAGCACTAAACAGCGCGATTGTCGCAACAGCTGTACAGGATAGTAAAAATTTTTTAGACATGAAGATTTTCCTTAACTTATAAGCCTCCGCATATTCTCTCCCCGCTTATAAAAAGGATAAAGAACACACAATTTTCATCGGGAGGTTATATTATTTTAACTTTTATATAAAGTATTTATATTATATTTTATTTATTTTTACATTTATATATTAAATTTATTATTTACTTGTATTCTATAATAATTTTTTATTAAATGGTTTTTTATTTTGTAAATAACTATGTAATTTATAATTTATAAAACAAATTATTAAATATAAACTATTATAATTTCAATCACATAATAAATTTAATATTTGTTTTCTGTATATCTAAAATATATTTATGTATATACTTAAATAATACTTATTATGATTGATAAAGCTTTAGCTCTTCTTTATGATTTCCTGAGCATTTTAGATAAATTGAGTACAAAGCATTGTGTTATGTTTGTTATGCCTGATTGGATTTTCTGCGCAAAAAGGTATTTTGCAGCAGATCTTCTGCCGTAAAGAGGTGAAGGGAATTCCTTTAAAGAAAAGCTAGTACATCTACTGCATGAAGAAGAAAGAGGTTTCTTTAAGGAATAAAAAGGACTTTAGCAGAAAAGAAAAGCAGGGTTTATTTACAAGAGGTAATATCAACAAAAGGGCTACATAATATTATAGAAAATTAAAAAAGCTGCACAATACAGAGTTGTGCAGCCTTTCTGTGCAAACGAACGGGAAAGCAACGCTCGCTTTTACACTTTTTTCAGTCTCATACGCTTGTACATGTGCTTTCCTTCTCATGTAGGGCACAGGCTGCTCTGCTTAAAATAAGAGGTTCCGAGAAGAATTTCCTTTCCTTAAAACTGATAGCGTATACCACCTGAAAAGCTTGCACCACTTATACCAGTTTTCTGAAGCTTTTGTTGATAACTTACATCACCATGAAGCGAGAAATTGTGAGACAGTTGCGCATTGATGCCAACGCCGCCTTCAATTGCAGGTCCCATAGGATCAAGGTCAAAATCTCTGCCAATCTGGATGGTACCATTATCACCAAAGGTTTTGATCAAGTTTACTTTTCCATAGAAAGACATTGGACGGTTGTTTTCAGTGGAAATAGTTTTTGTCAAACGTCCACCAACACGGATCAACCATTGAGAAGGATTTTTCATATCAACGGTAAAATTATCAGCATCTTCAATGGTATTAAACATCAAATGTTGATAGGCAATTTGTGCTTGTGGCTCAAATGTTAAACTTTCCATTCCGGTTGCAAACTCTTTGCCAACAGTGGTGGAGATACTAAACATTTTGGCATTTTGCAATTTTGCGGTTTTGCCAATGATAGCATTGCCGATATCTCCTTTTAGAATTCCATAGGATAACAGTGTATCCATATAGAAACCATTGTCATGCTGCACGCTGCCATAAGCTGTTAGTGACCATTTATCCAATGTGCTCTTACTTACATCATCCATATCTTTTGGAGTGAAAGACAGCTGCCCATAGGTGCCTACAAGACCGAAATGTGTTGTGGTATTTTGCCCTTCAATTGCTGCCAATGTGACTCCGGCT
>NZ_JBHIPT010000104.1:0-2209 GCF_042196205.1 Bartonella sp. AP21QHHD
GACTATATCTATATTGTAGCTATACTTTTGAACACGTGTTTTGCTTTCTATTGATGCTTGTAAATCTTGGGCGCGTGCCCACTGTATTATCCGCTCAGAGATTTTTGTTAACTCTTGCTCATTCAATTCCTCTACACAAATATCAATTTCCTTGCCAAAACCACTAAAAAAACCTCCTCCAATCGTGTTAAAAGACTTATAAATATCCGTAGGTCGTATCCAATTATATTCTCTCCTATAGTGAATATATTTGCAAGCTACAGAAATCTCTTCATTAGATATTTCAGCTTCAAGACGAACATTGTAATTATCATGAAGACGTATAAAGCCAAAATCAAATTGAATAAAACGGTCTGGCAAAGAGAGAAACATTCTCTCAGGTTCCATAGCAATCCATCCTCGCGTTTTGAGGATGCGACTTGCTGCGATGAGATTTATCGAGCGCTGTTTTGGCTTCTTGCGCGTTAGAATATCGTCTAATTCCCCATTTTTATAGACCTGTGCAAAAAGAAGCAAGCGTTCATTCCACGTCATTATTTTATAATCAGAAAATTCTGATACGTTTATTTTGGGCGTAGACTCATAACTCCTTAAAGCTTCTATCTCGCCGAGAAGAGCCTTTGCAACAAGAGAATGATTAGCAGCTTCTTCATGTAATTTTTTTTCAATATCTTGTGCTTGCGCCCAAGTAATGACTTTGTTTAAAGCAGATTCAATATGACTTTCTGAAAGATCCGGTACCGTAACCCCGAAATCACCTATTTCTGGATAGAGTATATATCCATACCGTGACTTTTGCCCCCTAGAATATTCACAAGCAAGACTATAAGAAGCAGTTGTGAGGCTAGCTAATAACCAAAATTTTTCACCATCCGTTTCATGTTTCACACCATAGCTCAAATCCACAATGCGATCCGGAAGATAATAATAGGCAAATGTATCGCCTACTTCATCACGATAGAGCTCACAGCCCAGACTTTTTAATATTTCTGCTGCATCTTTAGTTTGCATAATGTTTCACTCTTCTCCAACCGCCGGATAACAGCTAACTGTATAAGGAATTATTCTATTCCACTCTTTGTTTATTTGATTTTCACTCCAATTGTCTCTAAACTCTTTCAGAAGCTCTGCATCTCCTTCAAATTTTTTCAAATCTTCTTGGTATTTATTAAGCTGTTCCTTATTTTCGCCCAGATAGCGTTTCATAATTTTCCCAAAAGGTTTTGCATCTCCTGTTTTATACGCTATTTCAAAATCTTTTTGACATTCTGTTAATTGAAAATTACCAGTTTTTATATCAATAACTTTTAATACACCTTTCTCCACATAAATAATATCAGGGCGATGTATTTTTTTTAACGAAAAGTTCATAGATTATTCTCCATAAGTCGCAGTTTATTCACGCTAATACTGTTCTACCACTGTAAATAATAGTTGATCTTTCGTCTCCCAGCCAAGCGTTTTTAAAATCTCTGTCACGTCTTTAGTTCGCATCGCTATTCACTTTCATTCAAAAAGTCCTGGATAATGAAAAACGTTAACGTCAGTTTTGTCTAACTTATTATTCAATTGTCCTTTAATCCATTCTTTACTAGCCTCGTTTAATTCTTTATCACTTCCTTTAAAATCTTTGAACGATTCTTGATATTTCTCTAAGAACTCTTTGTTCTCTTTAAAAAATTTTATAAATTTTCCTTTTGTGGACTCAGCATTTCCTTCTTTATATGCCTCTTTTAAAATCTTTTGTTGTTCACTTAATTTAGAATTCTTCCCCGTTTTTACCTCGCCAATTTTTATTTTACCATTCTCTATATAAACAATATCCGCACGAGATTTTACTACCCCCTTATCCGTCTTAGTTTTGAATACTATTTCTGTCTCGCATACTATACATCCTTCATCCTTTAATTCTTGTTTTTTCTCATCGCGTTTTTTATCATGATGCTTCCTGACTTGTTCAAGTATGTTACCCTTTCCATCATTATTGTTTTGTGGTTCTTTATTGTTTCCGTTTTTTTTCTTATTTTTACTTTCCTTCTGAGAATCTTTATTTTTTTCTTCTTGTGAGTTTTGATTTGTTTTTTCGCTATCTTCTGCAGAATTTTTCGATGCAAACCAATAGGTAAGGAAATCAGCTATAGCGGTTCTATTGTTAGGAGATTGAACAATAGTTGCTCCACCAGCCATAAAAAGAGACAGAGCTGCCAAC
>NZ_JBHIPT010000105.1:0-1283 GCF_042196205.1 Bartonella sp. AP21QHHD
TCTGATGATAACAAAGGCTCTAAAGAAACATGGTCCTTACACTCCAATGCAAACTTATGATGTTGATCAGAACTCAGATAACACATTGATTTATAATGATAATATAGCGTTATTCATATTGAATTAGAATCCCGAATAACGTAAGATTCTCTCATTTCAAATCTGTTTATCTTGAATCAACTAAAACCACTCATTTGTACATAACAAGTGGGATGAGTGTATGGATAAAATTTGTATAAGAAAGGACTAAAAATGGCTCTTATGAACCGTCTTAATGCAAGGGCTGTCGCAACATTGGGAGCTGGCAAATATAATGATGGTGCCGGCTTGTTACTTCATAAGCGTAAAGATGGAGGTGCTCAATGGATTTACCGTTTTACCATTCATGGTCGGCGCCGTGAAATGGGCTTGGGTGCCTTGAGAGATGTCTCTTTAAAACAAGCCCGTGAATTGGCAACTGGGTGGCGCTCTGTTCTTCGTGAAGGTCGTGACCCCATTAAAGAACGCAATAAACAAAAGCGTGAGGCAATAAGTAATCTCCATTATTTAAAAGATATCGCGTTGGATGCTTTTGAAAGCCGTAAAGCTGAACTAAAAGGAGATGGTAAAGATGGGCGTTGGTTTTTACCCTTAAAACTCCATATTCTCCCCAAATTAGGTTGCCTCCCCGTTTCAGAGATTACACAAACAGAGATACGCAATACACTTGCTCCCATTTGGCATACAAAAGCAGCAACAGCTGATAAAGCTCTTACCCGCCTTAATATTTGTCTCAAACATGCGGCTGCTTTGGGTTTGGATGTTGATTTACAAGCAACAGAAAAAGCACGCGCTCTCTTAGGTAAACAACGCCATAAAACGCAAAATTTTCCAGCTATGGATTGGAGAGATGTCCCTGCCTTTTATAAAACACTTTGCGAAGCATCAACCTTAACACAACTGGCTTTGCGTTTGCTTATTTTGACAGGCGTTCGTACCAACCCTTTGTGTCATATTCATAAAGACCAAGTTGATGGCGATATCTGGACAATCCCTGCTGAAAATATGAAAGGTCGACGTGATACTACAGAAGAGTTTCGCGTGCCTCTATCATCAGAAGCATTAGAAATCTTAAAACAAGCGCGCTTGCTTTCTCGCAATGATTTCTTCTTTTCTGCAACCGGTCGGGGTCCCCTCGCTGCAAATTGTATGGCTCAATATATGAGAGACAATAAAATTGAGGCATGCCCCCATGGATTTCGTTCTAGTTTACGTGATTGGCTCGCTGAAACAACCGATGCCCC
>NZ_JBHIPT010000106.1:0-2780 GCF_042196205.1 Bartonella sp. AP21QHHD
AGCCGGTGCTGTGGGGGGTGCTGTGGGCGAAGCCACTGCTATGCTCCAGTTTCAATTGTGGGTGCAAGGCATTGTGAAAGAGGAAATGGGGGATCTAAACGGTCGCACCCCAACTCCGGAAGAGGAAGCGCGTATAAACGCAAAGATTGATGCGCAGTTTGCTGACTTTAGAGACCACACCATTGATGTTGCACGGGCTGCTGGGGGCGTTGCTGCTGCCCTTGCCGGTGGCAATGTTGATGCCGGCGCTGATGCCGCTGGTAATGCCGCTGCAAATAACTACCTCAGCAGTGCGCAACAAGCTCAGATGGAGAAAGANTGCAAATAACTACCTCAGCAGTGCGCAACAAGCTCAGATGAAGAAAGAGTTAGAAGAGTGCCCTGATGATCAGTGTCGAAGAGATGTTAACGAAAAATGGTTCGAGATTGATGAACAACAAGATAGAACTTTTTCGACAGGAATTATGACTGGTCTCATTGCCGATATACCAATCAAGCTATACGAGTTAGCTGATGGCGCTGTGAAGAACATGATGTTACAAATGATAATATTTGCTAGCAATCCACGGGGGGGCGTTGAAAAGAGTTTTAAAGACATTGGAACAGGAGCGTCTTGGGTCGTGAGTGGACATGTGATTGATGATGTCTGGGAAGGTGCTGGTCAATTCTGGGGAGGTGTTGAGGATTCCTTTATAGGGGATATAGATTACGTAAAAGAGAATATTGAAAAAGCGGGAGTTGACGGAGCTTTTAATGCTGGTTTTGAAAGTGGAAGATTATCAGCCGGAGTATTAGAAAACTTTGCTGGAGGAGCTGGAGCAGCCAAGGGAGCTATAAATCTTGGCAACAAGGCTGTGATCAAGTTCATTGCTAGGAAAGATTTTGCCCAATTCGCTTCCAAGAAAAATCTTGCCAAACTTGCAGCTCAGGGAGATCCTGACAAACTTGCGGCGAAGAAAGAACTAACTAAACTTGCTGCTAAAGAAAAAAAGCTTTGGTTAAAAAAGAAACCCACTAAATTTACCGATAGCAAATTTGGACAGACAAACAAAGCCTATCAGAGAGACGATTTGTTTGATCCTAACAAAATTGTTAGTTGGACAGTAAAAGGGGAAGAAGTATGGGGCACCAATGTTGAAAGAATGGAAGCAGGAAGAGCACCTATGGGGTTTGATGGCAAGCCTGTTGAGTTGCATCATCTATCGCAAACGCCTGAGGGGCCCATAGCAGAAATTGGTAGTAAAGATCATAACAAATATACTTCCGTGATTCACGCTAATCCAAAAACACATCAATCGCTTATAGAGAGAAAAAAGTTTGGTAAGTGGAGAGAGGAATATTGGAAGGAACGCGCTAAAGGTTATAGAGAACAAAAAAACAGTAATTTAGGAGGAATAATTGATATGAAATGGAGTATCATAGGGATAGATTTTGACAGATGGGGACAGGAGCATCGGCAATAATGCTCTACGGTTGATGAAAAGAGAAAAAAGAAACTTATAGAATAATTTATGGAGAATAATTGATGAAAACCTATACCTTAGATGATGTTGCAGTATTAATTGATAAAGTGAATAAATATGATGATGAGATTATCAATTTTGGTACTGCAAAAAATGCAGTTGATGATCTTGTAATTGAAAAGGCGGAGAAAACTCTCGGCTTACAATTCACATCGTCTTACAAGAGTTTTTTAAAAAATTACAAAGGAGGGGAAATTGGTGGTGAAGAAATCTTTAGTCTTTATAAGGAGTGTGGGGAAGGTGTTCCTGTTGGTGATATTGTTTACCGAAACTTACTCGATAGAAAAGATGGTTTTGCGACACCAGAACAGCTTATCGTTTGTGATGCTGATTTTGATGAAACCTTTTATTTTGATTATACGCAGTTTAGGGATGGTGAATGCCCACTCTATGTCAGGTTTCCATTGGGCGATTGCGAATATTACGCCAGTGATTTTTATGAGTTCCTTTGCAAACGGATTATAGTACACGCGGGAGAAGAGATACCTGATGGTGATCAACCAATTGAAAAGACTGAGAACACTCCCACTCCGCAACCTATCCCTTTTTACAAGAGTTTTTGGAAAAAACTATGGAAGAGGTGAAATTGATAGAGGAAATATGGAGCGTTTATAACGCACGTTTTGAGGATCATCTATGAAAACCTATACCTTAGATGATGTTATAGAATTAGTTGATAAAGTTGATAAATATGATAGTGATATTGTCAGTTTTGGGACTGCAGAAAATGCTGTCGATGATATATGGATTGAAAAGGCGGAGAAAGCTCTCGGTTTGCAATTCACATCTTCTTATAAAAGTTTTTTAAAAAATTATAAAGGGGGAGATATTGGTGGTGATGAAATCTATAGTCTTTATGAAGATTGTGTAGATTTTCCTTTTAATGATATTGTTTGTCAAAACTTAAATTATTATAGAAAACGTGGTTTTGCAACATCAGAACAGCTTGTCGTGAGTAGTACTGATTTTGGTGAAACCTTTTACTTTGATTATACGCAGTTTCGGGATGGAGAATGCCCACTTTATGTCATGCTTCCATCTGAAGATTGCGAATATTACGCCAGTAATTTTTATGAATTCCTTTGCAAAAGAATTAAAGAAAGCGTGGGAGTTGAGATACCTGATGGTGATCAACCAATTGAAAAGATTGAGAACACTCCCACTCCGCAACCTATACCTTTTTACAAGAGCTTTTGGAAAAAACTATGGAAGAGGTGAAATTGATAGAGGAAATATGAAGCGTTTATAACGCAAGTT
>NZ_JBHIPT010000107.1:0-140750 GCF_042196205.1 Bartonella sp. AP21QHHD
AAAAAAACTCAATAGAATCAAGATTCACCTATTCCCCCATATTAGACATAACTATTTTATTTTACTTGCTTTTTATATACCCTTTACGAACAGCGTCGCAAAAAAGGCTTTAAGATGTATTAAGACACACAACAATCGCCCTTGGCTATTTTTCTTGATCGCACCTCTTGCGGCAAGATGAGTAGAGCTTAATCCTAAAAAAAACGATTCAATATATGAACCCCCTGCATAATATCAAACCCATGCGTATTTGGTTTAATAAATCCACGGAACCCTCATCAATTTCACTCTACGACTTTGAGTAATATGCTTTGCTTCCTGCAACAAAGGCTGTTTTTTTATCACTAATCAGAGACATCGGCTGGAATATTAGCGTTTCCCGCAGGGCTCGTTGTTACGGCATCCACACGCCCCACAACGTTACCACCCGCTCCATCGACAGCAGCATCCGCTACCCCTGTTGTTTTATTATTGATCTCACCTCTTGAGACAAGATTGGTAGAGTTTTGCAATCCTACAAGACCGATTTTATTATATCCAGCCATGCGTATTTGATTTAATAAATCGATGACAGTACCATAATCAATTTCGCTATCCGCTTTGATTAAAATTTTTGCCTCTAAATTTTGCGTAGTTTCCCTCAACAAAGCTTCTCTCAAAGCTGCTTGTTCTACAAGATGATCACCAATGTAAAGAGAACGATCTTTTTGCAACGTAACATAAAGAGGTTCATCAGACTGAACCACTGAAGGTGCTTGAGTTATAGAAGGAAGCTGAACGGAAATGGCAGATGTTGCCAAAGGCGCAGCAACCATAAAAACAATAAGCAACACCAATACAACATCAATAAAAGGGGTCACATTGATTTCGCTTTGCAACCCACTCTCGTCTATATCCCAATCATTATTAAGGCTTGCTTTCATTTTTTATGACTTTTCTGTTGTCTTTGTCTATCAAGTTCACGGCTCAAGAGCCTTTCAAGAGCAGCAGCGATATCACCTAAATCACTGCGATAACCACTCAAAGCACGCATAAGGCTATTATACATAACAACGGCGGGAATAGCCACAAAAAGCCCAACAGCCGTTGCGAATAAGGCTTCAGCAATTCCAGGCGCCACCACATCAAGTCGCGTTGTTTGAGACTGAGCAATCCCAATAAAAGAATTCATAATTCCCCAAACAGTTGCAAAAAGACCAACAAAAGGAGCAATTGCGCCAATAGTTGCAAGAACAGCACTTCCACATGCAACACGGCGTGTAGCAGCCAGCAAGCAGCGTGACAAAAGTGAATGAACCCTTTCTTTTAAACCTTCATGAACATCACGAACCCTAGCATCGCGAACATCGCGGGAAACATCTTCATATTGATTGCTCTCCTCATAAAAGAGAATATCTTCAATCGTTTGTGCCCTTTCCCCTTCACTGTTTTTTTCACCAGAGCTTTCGTTTATCCCTTCAGGAGCAGAAAAATGAACCTGTTGTGCAGAAAGATACACTTCTTTAAGGACTTCTTTGAGAAAAAACACACCAGCCCCTTTGCTTTCTTTCAAACTAGCTGCCAAACGCGTAAGAGTCTGAGCATTTAGAACCAATTGAAGTTCATGACGTACTCTTCGTTTTACCAAAGTGATCTCAACAATTTTCACAAAAGCAATTGTCCAAGACACAAGTGAAGCAAGTAACAAAATAATGATAACGGCTTTTACCACCCAATCAGCAGCCATAAACATAGAAAGAGGAGAAAAATCATGCACTGTCAATACAGAAGACATATTATCTAAAGGGACTGTTTTATCTAAAGGGACTGTTTCAGATTCCATTTTTATCTCACATTCTTGTGCTCTTATCTTTATTTATGAGCTGGATCGTCACCCCGCATAGCATCACTGTTCCACAATGCCACGACCCTTTTAACGTCACTTGTGTATTCCTCTTAAGAAAGAAAACTTGATAAATCAAGTATAGTTTTATTTCACAAGCTCTCTCTTAATTCTAAAGAAATTACTCAAGAAATTTTTCTCTAACAATTCAACAAGTTTATCTTACCCAATCAATTTATTGCATAAATTAGGCAAAATGATAAACTTACAAGAAGTATCGCATATAATATTTTAATTTATAAGAATAATTTATCATCGTTCCTGTTAAATAAATCTCTCATATCGCAAAGCTTCTCTCATTTCAGCGGCTCTTTTAAATCCAACAAAATATTTGCTTACATGAAACAAGCAGCAAAAATATCATAAAACTCTTAAAGAAAAGGACATGCACATCTCTAACAACCCCTACACTAAAGTACCTCTCCTATCCTAAAATAAAAATATACCTTACGTTTTTAAAAAAGAACGATCGCAATATCTTAAACTGACCAAAAGTATCATGGGGAGCGCATGTTGCCCCCAAATACATAGAGAGCAAAGAGCCGCAATATTCTTTTCTTTTTCTTTGCTTCAAAAGCATAAAAATGACATTATTTCTGCCGCAAAATCGCAACAACGATGTTTTTTACCTGTCACAAGCCTAAAAAATAAACCTCAACACGCTTTTTAAAAAACTTTTATAAAAAAACTGCGCCACGAGAAACTGAAGAATGGTGCTAAATTACTGCAAAAGCATAAGACAATTCTCAACAGATGCGACCCTTTACAGACAAAGCATATCATATAGGAAATATTTATTTTATCAAAAACAGTTTTAAATTCAACAAAATGAAAGGAACCAAAAAAAGCTTTTGGCGTTACTCAAGCAGTGAAAATTTTCACTCCAATGCAAATGATCACTATGAACACACCAATACAAATATAATGAATCAAGAGGGAAAAATACCATGGCCCATAATAAAACAACACAGCACGATAAATCAGCCGTAGAAAAAGACCAACAAAAAGACCTACAAGGACAATTAGAAAAGTTACGCACTGAAATTTCAGGGATTACCTCAACCCTAACAGATCTTGGTGCAAACAAATTCAACGCCGCCAAAGACAAAGCAGAAAAACTATATCACTCAGCGAAAGAAAGTGGTGAAGACATGATGTCTCAAGCAAAAGATAAAATCAGTGATCTTGAACAAACCATGAATCAATGCGTTCGCAAAAATCCTGGCAAAAGCGTTTTGTTTGCCGCAGGGGTTGGTTTTATTCTTTCTCAATTACTACGTCGTTAAGCAATGCATAAGTTTATCGCTCCTCTTTTAAACCATCTTGTCGGTGGAGGGCTTAAAAGCACAGTCAAGCAAGTACGCCTTCAAGCAATTTTCTATGGGTTTATTGGCATTTCATTCTTCATGTCTTTGCTTTTTTTATGTACCATCGGTTTTATTGCGTTATGTTCTGTTATGAAGCCTCTTGCCGCCGCTAGTATCATGTTTTTAATTTGTCTTTCTCTTGCGGGATTAGGTCTTATTATCAGTCGCATTCTCAAAACTTATCAACGCTATGACCAACAAAAAAAGACAGAAGAACAACGCCATAAACTCATGACAGATGCGACCGTTTCCAGCCTTGCAGCTCTCAGTCAACATCTCCCTTTTGCCAAATTGAGTGTTCCCATACTCGGACTTGCAACTTATTTTCTGTGGAAAAAAGATAAAAAAGACCGCTTTTCAGAGTAAAATATGTAAAACTGTCATTCTAAATCCCCCCCCCTCAATGTGCTTTCTTTTATAACAAAAGAAAGCACATTTTTTCCTCATAGCCTCTTTAGCTTCTTCAAAAGCCTGAAAAAATCCCCTTCATTTTGGATAAAAATTCCATAGAACCGCTTCCCTTTCAGATGTCCCCATGTTTCATGAACATAGCAACATGAGGCAAAGCTTGCATTAAAAGTTCTGGTTTGATTTGAAGCAATTGGTTGTTTTTTGAAGGCAAGGTATTTTCAGTTTTACCTTTTCTCTATTTTTTCATAAGCCTTTTTTCATGACCAAAGGTCACATCAGTAGTTTGCATGTGTTCATATTTTCTGAACACTCATGTTTGTTACAATGACTATTTTGTTTAGGGGAAAAAACGCGCTCTCCCATAGCGCTGTAGTGAGCAACCTATATGCGTAAGCGAGCTTTAAACACAACAAATTTCCATAACGAACATTGTCCACCAAGGAGTGCGTGGATTATAATTAACTTTTTTCTGATAAGATTTGCAGTAAAATATTGTCTTGATTTTTAAATAGCGCTTAAGAGGACGCTTTATCAATAATGGTCAATGGGATTATAGCTCCCATGATCTCTTCGCCAATCTTCTGGTTGTTGAAATTGGCTCGACCATAAACCGTTTTGTGCTTTTTGAGCAGCAGATTGTAGAGTTTTATAGTCTGCTGGGGATGGAAAATGATGCTGATCTTTTGTCAACACCATCAACCCTTCTGCCAGCCCCAAACGTGCCAGATCAACCCCATCTACAAAACATTGTGCATAATGAACCTGTTGAATGACACGTGCTTGCCGACAAGTAACATTTTTATCGATTGTTTTTGAGACAAGCCAAGCAGTAACAAAAGCACCACATGGCCACTTAACTCCGTTGCGTGAGGCAAATTGTCGTGTTTCACAGCTTTCCACACCATATAAGCGGATATCACGGATAATCTTTTTTCTCCATCCATCATCCACGAGCGTGATCATTTTAAAGGTCACACCACTTGTGACCTGTATAGCACCGGAATAGACCGGCACATTTTCTTCATAAAATTGTGATGCGATTGGTTCTGGATGCAATACCACATTTTGTTGGCTTGCGTCTTGTTGGTTTGCATAATCTATCAATTGTGACTTCGGATTTTGAACGGGGTTTTCTATTGTCTTTTCTGATCCTTTTAAAAAAGAATTTTGAGTAAGTTGTTCATTATTTTTAATTAAATAAAAGTATCCTAAAATAATAATAAAAATTAAGACAATATATTTAGGCGCTGCTCGAAGATATTTTAAAAGTATCATTTTGAATATTACTATATTTTTTGTTTATTAAATAATAAAAGATTAAATATTATTAATTTATCGATAGAAAAATTTATTTTTTTCATTTATATGATTCCTAAATAATATTTTGAATATTAATTTTTCTATCAACTTAAACATAAAGCGGGGAATTTTTCATGAAAAACATGAATAATTTGTTCAGTTGTGAACATACCTTACAAAAAACTATTCTATCCAACACCCAAAAGAAATGGTTAACAACAGCATTGATGCTGTTTATTGCCTTCATCGCACTGAGTGAGCCAGCATTTGCCGCAGGTGACTTTGGTAAAGTTGACGATGCGCTTAAAAAAATAATTGAAGCTTTAACAGGAAACATTGCAAAATCGATTGCGACGATTGCGGTTGCTGGTATTGGGCTTGCATGGATTGCTGGTTATGTTGAAATGCGTAAAGCTTTTTTTGTTTGTGTTGGCATCGGCATTGTTATGGGTGCATCGCAAATCGTATCAATGCTTTCCTAATTAAACTTTGCCTTTCAAAGCCATGAAAGAGCACGACAAGCTAACAGAAGATACGTTATTTCTTGCTTGCACGCGCCCTGCAATGATTGCGGGCGTGACGGTGGAAGCTATGGGATTAAATGGGATAGGAACGATGATATTGTTCATTATGGCAGGCAATATTTTTTTTCTAACCTTTGGTGTGATGCTGCATTTCATATTCAAGGAAATCCTAAAGCATGACCATAACAAATTTCGTATTCTTCTGACATGGCAAAAAACAAGTATTTTTGCCAGAAATTCGAGTCTATGGGGTGGGGGAAGTATTTCTCCATTACGATTAATTCGTAATTATGAGGAATTATAATGAATAGAACAGAGCGCAAACGTGAAAAGCAGCCAGAGGCGATTATCCCTTACGTGCGCCATGTCAACAAACACATCATTGCGCTGGATTCACGCGCTCTCATGAGCGTTATTAAACTTGAAGGCATTAACTTTGAGACAGCGGATATTATTGATCTGAATGTGCTTCACGAACAACTCAATAATCTTTTTAAAAACATAGCGGATGAACGGATAGCGCTTTATAGCCATATTATCAGAAAGCGTGAAACGATTTATCCGGATGGGACTTTCAGATCGGCATTTGCCAAGCAATTAGATGATAAATATCGCGAGCGGATGGTTTCACAGGAGCTTTATCGCAATGATCTTTATCTTTCGATTTTGTGGAATCCACACGTTGATCAAACGGATAAATTAGTGGAATTTTTCAAACGTTTAGGCAAAGCCAAGCAAGAAAAGACAGAAGTTGATGCAGAGTCCATTCGCAAGCTTGAAGATATTACCACAGATCTTATTCAAAATTTAGAGCGTTATGGTGCAAAAAGACTGAGCCTTTATGAACATGAAGGTAATATTTATTCGCAGCAAAGTGAGTTTATCCACCAATTGGTGGGAGGTCGTCGTGAACGGATCCCTCTCACATGGGGGACGATAGCTTCGACTGTTTACTCAGACCGTCTCATTTTTGGGAAAGAGATCATAGAAATACGCACCGAGGCGGCACAGCGGTTTGCGGGCATGTTTGGTTGGAAAGAATATCCAGCAAAAACCAGGGTAGGCATGGCGGATGGTTTGCTCACCCTTCCCTTTGAATTTATTTTCACCCAATCTTTTATTTTCAAGAGCAAAAATGCTGCCAAACAGATTATGGGGCGCAAACAGAATCAAATGGTCAATGCAGGAGATCGAGCAGGTTCACAAATTATGGAACTGGATGATGCGCTTGATGATCTTGAATCCAATCGTTTTGTTTTAGGGGAGCATCATTTATCATTGGCAGTTTTTGCTGATACGCCGCAAGAGTTAGCGGATAATCTTGCCAAAGCGCGTTCTCGTCTTACAGATGGTGGGGCTGTGATTGCGCGGGAAGATTTAGGGTTAGCAGCAGCTTGGTGGGCACAATTGCCTGGCAATTATGCTTATCGCACCCGCTCTGGTGCAATAACAAGCCGCAATTATGCAGCGCTTTCTCCATTTCATTCTTTTCCGGTTGGAAAAATAGATGGCAATGTGTGGGGACCAGCGGTAGCCTTGATGAAAACCTCTGCTGGTTCACCGTTTTATTTTAACTTTCACTTTGGAGATTTAGGCAATACGTTTGTTTGTGGTCCCTCTGGTTCTGGGAAAACGGTTATTGTCAATTTTCTTTTAGCGCAACTTCAAAAGCATGATCCCAATATGGTCTTTTTTGACAAAGATCGGGGTGCAGAACTTTTTGTCAGAGCGGGTGGCGGCACTTATATGCCCTTGAAGAATGGTAGACCGACAGGCATAGCACCGCTAAAAGGCTTAGACTATAACAATCCAGCAGATAGAGTTTTTTTACGCCAATGGATTATAAAGCTTGTTTCGTCTGAAGATCAAAAGATCAGTGAATCAGAAAGACAAGACATTACGGCGGCTGTTGACCAGCTTGCCTTGTTGCCAAAAGAACAACGGACGATCTCTGCCTTACAAATGTTTTTTGACACCACGCACAGGGAGGGGATAGCGGGTCGTTTAGAAAGATGGTGTAAAGGCAATGCCTTAGGGTGGGTTTTTGACAATCCTGATGACGACATTGGCATTGATGCAAAATTTATTGGTTATGACATGACGGATTTTTTAGACAATAATGAAATTCGTCCCCCATTAATGATGTATCTTTTTCATAGGATTTTGTCTCTGATTGATGGGCGTCGTATTATCATTGTCATTGATGAGTTTTGGAAAGCCTTAGAGGATGATTCCTTTAAAGCCTTTGCGCAAGACAGGCTGAAAACTATCCGTAAACAAAATGGTTTGATGTTGTTTGCAACGCAATCTCCCAAAGATGCGATCAATTCGACCATTGCCCACACCATTATAGAGCAATGCCCCACACAGATTTATTTTCCCAATCAAAAGGGCAATCATGGGGATTATGTAGAAGGTTTTAAATTATCGGACAGAGAATTTAACCTGATACAATCAGAATTAAGCCGTGAGTCACGGCGTTTTCTCATCAAACAAGGACAAAGTTCAGTTGTAGCAGAACTGAATTTACGCGGCTTTGATGATGAAATAGCCATTTTAAGTGGCACCACCAAGAATATTGAACTCCTAGAGACCATTATGGATGAAGTTGGACAATCTCCAGAAAAATGGCTTCCTATTTTTCAAGAAAGGTCAAAACAATGAAAAAACTTTTATTGGCAACAGCCGTCTATGCAGCTTCATTTGGCTTTCAAACAAATGCATTCGCTATCATGGTATATGATCCCGCGGCTGTAGGACAAATAATGAAACAAGTCCAGCAAGGCACACAACAACTTAACAAATTGCAAGAACAAATTCAACAAGGTGCACAACAGCTTGACCAATTAAAGAGCCAACTCGATCAAGCGAAACAATTATATAACTCCCTAAATGTCAAGCCTGACATTTCGGGATTGAAAGACATGTTTAACAAGCAAGGGAGCAGTGGCGCCCTTCCTTCAGATTTTAACCACTTTCAACAATCGATGGGCAGTGGTGGCGGTGGCGGCGGCGGTGGCGGCAGCAAAAACACGCAAAAATGGCAAGAAGAACTTAAATACAAAGAGCCCTCAGGGGGTGCTGGATCAAAAGAGGCAGCAGATGCTTTTTACGCACAAGAAGTGAAAAAAGCCGAACAGGACACGGTAGGACAGGCAGCCAAAGGCCAAGACGTCTACGAAGAAGCCAGTGAAACACAAAAAACTATTAACAAGCTCCTTGACGAACTTGGAAGTACTAAAGATGCGGGTAAAATTCAAGGCATTCAAGCACAATTATCAGCAATACAAGCAAAACTCCAAACACAAGTTCTCCAAATGCAAGCCGCTGCGATGATTCAACAAGCAGAATACAAAGCTGCCGAACAACGAGCTTACGAAGAATTTGCAGCGCGATATGCAGATTATGCCAAAAAACTCGGTGGTCAATAAACGGGAGAAAAGAGGGGCTTGAATATGAACAAGATCATCATAACAACATTGCTACTTTGCACAGCGCTTCTCGCTGCTGGTTGCGAAAAAACCCATAGCGTCGCAGAATTTAAAAAAGATAAAAAATTGATGGAAGAGTGGAATGCTAAATGTGGATTCGCAGGAACTGCAAAAAATTGTGAAAACCTAAGATTAGCACAACTTGAACTTCAAAAGGAATATTACCATAACCTTGCAAATGAACTTCTTGAAGATAATCAAGAACAAAAAGAGTCCGAAAAACAACAGGACAATAAATAATGAATAAAGTTCTCATAACAACATTACTACTTGGCACTGGAATTATCGCTGCTGGATGTGAAAAAACCTATAGCGTCGCTGAATTTAAAAAAGATAAAAATTTACGCTTAGAGTGGGATGCTAAATGTGGATTTGCAGGAACTTCAAAGAATTGTGAAAACATGCGGTTAGCATTCTTAGAACTTGATAAGGAACGTCAGGCACAAGCAGCAGAAAGAGAGCGTCAAGCGGAAGAGAACAATCGCAAAAGAGATGAAAAAGATATGGCTGAAATGAGAGCCAGAATTAAAAAAATGAGAGAAGAGAATCAAAAATTCCTTGCTGAACAAAAAGCAAAAGAGAGCGCGGAAGAAGAACAACAGAATAACCATTAATACACGATGAAGAGCGGAGCATCTAAATGGCAATAGTAACCAAAGGCATATTTACTAAAATAGACAATATGTTAACGGAATCCCTTACAAAAACAATGGATAGCACCATTACACATCGCTATTGCGCTTTAGCTGCTCAACTTAAAGAGCTTTATGCACTTTATAATATATTTATAGCAAGATTATGTCGCTGCTCTAGATTTATCATCACTGGTTATAAAAACCGATAACACAAGCAGAATTTAAAGATTGTGCTCAAACATCAAAAACTGAAAGAAAGAAGGGGAAATATCTATGAATAAAGTTCTCATAACAACATTGCTACTTTGCACAGGGCTCATCACCGCTGGATGTGAAAAAACCTACAGCGTCGCAGAATTTAAAAAAGATGAAAAATTACGCCAAGAATGGGCAGCTAGATGTGACGGAGCAGGAGATTCGATAAACTGCCAAAACGTACGAATAGTACTACATGAAAATATGCGAAAAGACTTTCGTGAGTTTTATAATAGTCTTTACGGAAATAAAAATAAGCAAAAAACAAAAGAACAAGACAAAGGCAATAACTAAATCAGTAAAAACATTTATGGCAACATTATGTCTGTGTCCTAGATTTATCATCACTGGTTATAAAAAACCAGAACATAGCATAATTTAAAAATTGTGCTCAAACCTTGTAAAACTGAAAGGAAAAAGGGGAAATATTGATGAATAAAGTTCTCATAACAACATTGCTACTTGGCACTGGAATTATCGCTGCTGGCTGTGAAAAAACCTATAGCGTAGCAGAATTTAAAAAAGATAAAAAATTGATGGAAGAGTGGAATGCTAAATGTGGATTCGCAGGAACTGCAAAAAATTGTGAAAACTTAAGATTAGCACAACTTGAACTTGAAAAGGAATATGAAGCAAAAGCTGAAGAAAGAGCGCGTGAACGCGAAGAAGAAAACCGTAAAGCGATGGAAAGATTTGACGCCGCAATGGAAGCTGAGCATCAAGCAAGGCAAGCAGAAATAAAAAAACTAAAAGCTGAAATGGAAAAAAGAAAAGCTGAAGAAAAAGCAAAAGAACAAGCCGAAAGAGAAGCAAAAGAGCGCGCGGCAGAAGAACAACAAAATAACCATTAAAACATAATGAAGAGCGGAGCATCTAAATGGCAGTAGAAAGCAAAGGCATATTTTCTTATATCGACAATATGTCGATGGATCCCCTTACAAAGACAATGGATAGCACCACTACACATCACTATTGCGCTTTAGCTGCTCAACTTAAAGAGCTTCGTACACTCTATAATATATTTATGGCAACATTATGTCTGTGCCCTAAATTTATCATCACTGGTTATAAAAACCGATAACACAAGCATAATTTAAAGATTATGCTCAAACCTCAAAAACTGAAAGAAAGAAGGGGAAATATCTATGAATAAAGTTCTCATAACAACATTGCTACTTTGCACAGGGCTCATCACCGCTGGATGTGAAAAAACCTATAGCGTTGCAGAATTTAAAAAAAATCCAAAATTATTTGATGAATGGGTCACGAGATGTGGAGGGATAGGAACTTCAAAAAATTGTGAAAACCTAAGAGTAGCAGGCGCTGAACTTGAGAAAGAACGTCGGGCAGAGATTGATGAACATAATCGCAAAATAGATGAAGAATTTAAAGCTAAAATGAAGGCTAAACTTGAAAAAATTGAAGCTGACACTAATAGATTGCGAGCCGAACGAGAAGCAAAAGAGCGCGCTAAAGCTGAACAAAAAGCGAAAGAACAGGCTGAACAGAACCAACATAATAATTGAATCAGAAATGATCATATTTGCAAAAATTAGATAGAATGGACGTGCAATGGCATTCGAAAAAATAGCTTTCTTTATCACAGCAGAAGATATGTTAATTAAACCTATTGTAAAGATAATGCATAACTCCGTTGAACATCTCTCATCGGCTTTAGGTACTCCACTTAAGCTGTCTTGTACAATTTACATTATATTTATTGGGTACAATATCATCTCAGGGCGTTCTTCCATGCCACTGTGGGAATTTATAACGACAGCTTTCAAACTTGGCATCATTGTTTCACTCACTACAAAGGCTGCTCTTTATAATGAGTGGATCGGGGATTTATTTTTCAATAGTCTGCCTAATGCCATTGCACATGCCACACAAGGTACAATACACTCAGATAAAAATATATGGGATGATCTGTTAAACAAAGCTGTTTCACATATTTTTGATGCAACAAAATCTTCATCATGGCTTGCATTGGGTGCGTATCTTATTTCATGGTTTTATGCTTCGCTCTGTTACACAATTGCTGCTGTTTTTTGCCTAATTGGTTTTATCGTCACAATGTTTGCTAAGCTGGGTTTATTTCTCGTCTTATCAGTGGGACCGCTCTTCATAAGCCTCTATATGTTTTCATCAACAAGAAGGTTTACAGAAGCATGGTTAGGACAAGTTGCAAACTTCATCATACTTCAGATATTAGTCATCTTGCTTGGTAGTATGTATATCGATCTTGCAATGAGCGTCTTTACAAAAGACATTAAAGATCTCATGTTTGCCTATGGAGAATTCTTCGTGGTTGGCATTGGTGGTATTTTTCTTTTCTTCAACTTACCTAGCATGGCTTCCGCTTTAGCCTCTGGGGGTGCATCCCTTACAGGCTCAGGCGGAGCTAAAACGATAACGAACGGTGCAAAAAAAATAGGATCACTAATAGCATCATTAGCAAAGGTCTAAGTTCAAATGCGGGAATTTAAAAAAATTGGGATTATCTTACCATTTCTCTTTCTCAGTGGCTGTGTGTCTTCACCAAACACACTGAAGTCACTCCCAAAATGTGATGGATATTCTAAACGTCCACTCAACAGATCAATGTGGAATTGGGAAGGGAAAAAACCCACGCCCACGCCCATTATCATCAGTAACAACACCCCTTCACCCCTAAAAGAAGGCAAGCTGGAAATGCTTCTGGCACAAAAATTAACGGATGAAGAAATCAAATCTTACAAAAATTGCGGGCAAAAAGCATGAAAGAAAAAGATATAGAACAATATATTGCTGAAGCACGCTCGTTTGATCAAGATCGCATGCTCGCCTCACGCCGCACCACCCGCGTCTCGCTTGCCATTGCCGGCATCGCGGTTGCTGTTGCAATACTGTCTTCTCTCGCGGTCATCACCCTCACACCCCTTAAAACCGTGGAACCTTTTGTCATCCGCGTCGACAATTCAACCGGCATCACTGAAGTTGTGGAAGCCTTAAAAGAAGGTCCCACCAATGTCGACGAAGCAATCACACGCTACTTTGCTGCAAAATATGTCCGCTCCCGTGAAGGCTTCACCACAGAAGAAACACAACACAACTTCCAAACCGTCTCCCTCCTCTCTTCTTCTGAAGAACAGGAAAGATTTGCCAGCTGGTATGGAGCAAGAAATCCCCAAAGTCCTCAAATTCTCTATAAACACGCCGCTGTTACAATAACAATAAAATCAATCTCCTTTATCAATGACGATGTTGCCCAAGTGCGTTACTACAGAACCATTCATGACAACGACAACAACAAAGAATTCATCACCCACTGGGTTGCAACACTTACCTTTGAATACATCAATGCCCCTATCTCTGTCCAAAACCGTTTGATAAATCCTCTAGGGTTTATTGTTAGTGAATATAGAACCGATCCGGAAGTGGTCAACTGATCATGACAAAAAAAATTCTTTTTCTCATTCTTAACATCGCTATTACCCTTTCTTTAACGCCTAGCCATGCCAGTATTTTTCCCACTCGTGCGCCAAGCGATAGCCGCATTCGCTTTATCAACTATGATGCCTATAATGTCACAAAAATTATTGGCTCCATACGCTCATCGGTACAAATAGAATTTTCTCCCAATGAAGAAATTGCCCATGTAGCGATTGGCAACAGCGTTGCATGGGAAGTCGCCCCTGCTGGCAATATTCTTTTCCTAAAAGCGCGGGAAGTCCAACCCATTACCAATCTCCAAGTCGTCACCACAAAGCTTGATGGCTCAAAGCGCTCCTATCAATTTGAACTCATGGTCAAAGATGGAGAAATTTCATCTGGACAAGAAACATATTTCCTTGTGAAATTTCGCTACCCACAAGAAGAAGCAGAACAAAGAAGACTCGCAGCCCTTATGCGACAAGAAAAACAACAAGCCCAGCGCATTGATAATGTCTTCAACGCTTCTGAAACCTACGGACCACGCAATTGGGCTTACACCGCTCAAGGCTCTATCACTCTTGAACCCTCATCTGTTTATGACAATGGCAAAACAACAACATTTACATTTCCCGACAACCAAGAAATCCCTGCCATTTACATTGTCAGCAATGACGGTACAGAAGCGCTGGTTCCCAAAACCACAAGAGGCAACATGGTGATTGTCCATGCCATTAGCGCACGCTTCACCCTAAGACAGGGAAAAAACGTCCTATGCGTCTTTAACGAAGCCTATCAACCAAAAGGCACAAATCCAAATACCGGAACAACCTCACCATCTGTTGAACGTAAAATTGCATCAGATCTTTAAATAAGCGGGAATTGAAGGGGACAACACATGAGTGATAAACCAATCATCGAAGATCGAGGATCTATTGGGGATGGCAAAAACAATAGCGCCAAAACCGCTGGCAAAAAAATAGTTGTCGCAATCGCCTGTATAGGAATCTGCGGCTATGTGCTCTGGAATATCTTATCCACCCCCACAGAACAAAAAGACACCGCAAAAGCTCATAAAAAACAAGCACAAAACTTTCACAATTCCCTCGCCCCTTTAGAGATCGCGCCCTCTGACCCGCGTGCAAACATAGCACCAATAACCTTACCACCCCCACAACCACTCGCACAAGAACCCAAAAAAGATGACCCACTACTTGATGCCGCAAGACGCGCCCCTGTTTTAGCTTTTGCCAAAGGTTCTAAATCTCAATTAAAAGACATCGTCAACACGACTCTCAACCCCCTTGAAAAATTCCATGCCCTCGAAAATCTCGCGAATGCGCAAAATTCTCCTGCCCTTCAAGACACACAAAATTTTGCAACCCTATTAAAGCCTACCAAAACAGAAGAAACAAAAGCAAAACTCATCGGCAATAGAAACTTTATCATCGCCATGGGAACCTCTATTCCCTGTATCTTAGAAACCGCATTAAACAGTGAGCAACCAGGCTTTGCAAGCTGCATCATCAACCGTGATATCCTCTCTGACAATGGGCGCGTTGTTTTGCTTGATAAAGGAACCCAAGTGATTGGCGAATACCGCGGAGGGATAAAACAAGGTCAATCTCGCCTCTTTGTGCTCTGGACAAGAGCAAAAACCCCAACCGGTGTCATCATCGACCTTGCCTCACCCGCAACCGACAGTTTAGGCAGAGCCGGTTTTGATGGCAACATCAACACCCATTGGTGGGAACGCTTTGGCTCTTCCCTTTTACTCACCGTTATTGATGGTGCCACAACAGTTTTAACAAATAAAATAGTAGGCAATTCCAATAAAGAAGGTTCAAACAACTCTGGAGGTGGCGGTTTTGAAGGCGCAAACAACACTGGAAAAGAGTCCGCCAGTATTGCTCTTGAAAATCAAATCAACATCCCTCCTACCTTAGAAAAATTTCAAGGCGAACTCGTCAACATTTTCGTAGCAAAAGATCTCGATTTTTCCTCTGTCTATAAACTAGTCGTAAAGAGCAAAAGAAACCGCTCTACTCCCAGCTATTCCTTTTTTCATTAAGCCAATAAAGTCACATTATGCCATCAGCAAAAAATGCAGAACGCGCCTCCATCGTTTTAACAAAATTAAAGATCTTAGATGACTTCCTCAATAATGACAATTTATTTGAAATTGTTATCAATCGCCCTGGCGAAGTAATCGTTGAGGGTCCCAATGGTTGGCAAACCCACATCTTAAAAGAACTAACCTACAGCGAACTAGAAGGGATTGCAAAAGTTGTTGCTGCCTACACAACACAAAAAATCAGTGTAGAAAACCCCGTTCTCTCCGCAACACTGCCAAACAACGAACGCATACAAATTGTTATGCCTCCAGCAGTTGCTGCCAATACCATTAGCATGACCATTCGTAAACCTTCATCACGCACTTTTTCTCTTGAAAGTTTACATGAAAACAATCTGTTTTCTGTCGCCCAAAACACCAGTTTCACACCTACGCAACAAATGACAGAACGGTTATCCGAACTCTCTGATACAGACAAAGAGCTAACAGATCTCTTTATCGCCAAAGATTTTTGCACCTTTTTAGAAAGAGCCGTTATTACACAACAAAATATCTTAATATCGGGCAAAACCGGTTCCGGGAAAACAACCCTCTCCAAAGCTTTGATTGCAAAAATCCCTGACTATGAACGAATTCTCACCATTGAAGACACGCCAGAACTTGTCGTTCCGCACGCCAACAAAGTGCAGCTCTTTTATTCAAAAGATAACCAAGGCTTAGCAAAAGCAGGCGCAAAAGAACTGCTTGAATCTGGCTTACGCATGCGCCCCGACAGAATCCTTCTACAAGAGCTGCGTGATGGTACAGCCTTTTACTACATCCGTAATGTCAATTCTGGTCACCCCGGCTCCATTACCACCGTCCACGCCTCAACAGCACTTGCAGCCTTTGAGCAAATGACCCTTTTAGTCAAAGAAAGTGACGGTGGTGGTAATTTAGCACGCGATGATATCCGCGGCTTATTAATCTCGATGATAGATGTCATCATCCAATGCAAACGCCTCGAAGGAAAATTTCGTGTAACAGAAATCTATTACGACCCTTTCAAACGCCGTGATGCTTTTTAAAAACTGTCGAAATCACTTAAATAAATCATTCATATCTTTCGCGAAATATACATCTTATCCTTTTGCACTCTTTTCAAAAGTTTTAAGCGTTTCCGCATTAGAAATAGACATATCAAACGGCAATCCTCTTTCATCAACAACTTTTGTCAAAGCAATCCGGATAAATCAGACACCGTAAGTCCTAAACTTGCTAATATTTCACCAGCTTCTTTTTTAATGTCCTATCTATGCGGGCTCGTACAACGTCTTTTGTCACACTCATATTAAACCTCTTTTGATTACCTCTCTTTTACCATATGGCTTAATAGGGCTTATACAGCATAAGGTTTTATTCTTGCCCTTACCGTATCATATCTATTGATCTTGCACGCGCTATTGCGTTGATTTTCTCCTGTTGTCTCTGTTGCAAAAACTTAACTGCCATTTGAAACTCTTTTATGTGTTCTTTATTATAAGACTGTTCTTTGGGGATTGCTTTTGATAAATCAAAACCATATTTATGAATGCCATCCTGTCCAAAACGTTTATCTAAAGCACTTTGTAGCTTTAAAAACTCTTGATTAACCTGCTCTGGTATCTTTGAATAACTATCACGACCAGCTTCAACATTTTTCATAAAAGTCACTGCTTCTTGTGAAAGCGAAGGTACTTCAACTTTCAATCGCTCACGCTCCCGTACAACCCTATTTACATGTGTCTCATAAGAATTCTTATAAAAGGCTTGAAGCTTTTTAATAGAAGAAAGTGCACGAGGAACATGAGAAAGCGCTTCTTTTCGTTCTTTTCCTGTAGATTTGAGTTTATCGATTAAACGATCTGACCCACGCAGTTCACCCGCTCTATCAGGTTCCCTTTCCAAAATATCAGGCAATTTATCGCCTTTACCTGCTAAAATCGTCTGCTCAATCTTGAGTGCGGCAGCTTGCGGATCTTTATAAATAGATGCTAAATGACTGTTTAACTCCTTAAACATATTAACATAAGATTTTTCATTCCTAAGAGCGCTAAGCGCTTTCTGTTCTAAATTAGAATTATCTATATAAGCCGCAAGGTATGGCTCTCGTTCTGTTGCTTTTGCAACAACATTCAAATCATTTTGTAATTGTTCAAGTTCTTCTTTTTGACGTTTAGCAAAACTTGTCTTTTCTCTATCCCAAGGAGTTTCAATCTTCTCTTTTTGTTGTTCCAAGCACTCTTTATTAAGATCAACGCCAAAAGCAATATTTTTGCCAATACCTTGAGAAACATCATCCCTTTTATTTTCTGTAAACTTGGTAAGGTTCTTATAGATGAGTGCAGACAGATATTCTGAATTACCAAAATGTGCTTCAATTGACGCACGTGTCATTTCTTGTCGCTCAATACCCTTCCAGTTGATATGATAACCAGCTTCACGAGCCAGTTGCACCATAAATTCACGCTGAGTACGCCCATTCCCCTCTCGAAACGGATGCAACGCATTCAACTCGCCCATGTAATATCCAGCCCTTTGGCTAAAGTCATAAGCGCCAAGACCACGCAGATACTGTTCTTTTGCAAGCTTTTGTGTAATCTTCGGTGCATAACTTTCAATCTGATTATAACTAGCAAATATACTATTACCTTTGGCAATATCCACTAAACGAATTTGTCCCGCCCATTCATATATGTCGCCAAACAGTCTTCTATGGATCTCTTTCATGTAATCCAGATCAAACTTACCACCAATAGGAGTATGTACAAATTCGAAAGATTTTACATAAGTAATAGTAGATTCTACACGCTGCAGTGTGGCTTTGTCTTTAATACCAAGCCGATTATACATCACACCAGTTTCAGGATCAGTATAAGAATCGCCGCTCCCCTTATACTTCTCCACGTCTTACACGCTCCATATAATCTTTGATGATATCACTTGTTTCGAGCTCTCCAATAATAACACGTTCCATTTGCTCAACGACTTTTGGATCTGGCTCTAATCCCTCTAAACGTTGGCTTGCCAATGCATTTTCAGCATAAATGCGACGCAGCTTAATTTCCTCTTCACTCAACATATAAAACCCTCATTTGCTTACATTTATTATAGCCAAACAGACTATAGAAACAAGATTTTATTCCTTGTCTTACCCGCAATTACATCTTTTGACCTTGTACGCTCATACGCATGATTTAGCTCTTGTATACGTCTCTGTTGCAAAAACTTAACTGCCATTTGAAGCTCTTTTATGCAATCTTGATCATGAGACTGTTGTTAAGGAATTTTTTTGATAGATCATAATTTGTTTGCATAACAAGCCAAGCACGTGCTGTGCTTACACCAAACATTTCAAGCCTAATAGCAAGATTAGCACTCATAGCGGCTTTTTCATTTAAAACTCTAGAAAGTGCTACACGAGATATACCAAGCCACTCTGCTGCTTCATTAAAGGATAAACCAAGCTCTTTGATCACATCTTCACGCAATAATTCACCGGGATGTGAAGGATTCTTCATCATTGTTTAGATCTCCTTTTTGATGATAATCTAGATAATCAACCATTTCGACATCTATGCTATCAAAGCGAAATATTACGCGACAATTTCCATTTACAGTAATTGACCAATAATCCTTGAAATCACCCTTTAGCAGATGTAATCAAAAGGATGGATAACTCAAAATCTTTTGGCGATACATCTACTTCAAGAGCACTTAGAATACGCTTTAATTTTTGAGCATGGGCGGTTCTAATCCCTTCAGTCGTACCAGTATTATAGAAGGCTTCAATCCTTTTATGTTTAAATCTTAAAATGATAAATGAATATAGAGTGTACCTCTCCAAGATACAAAAAATGTTCATTATTTTTACATCACATAGCTTTTTTTACTTTATAAACATTAGAACTATCGTGAAAAAAATTGATCATTCCCATCTCTTTCTCATTATTCTACTAATTATTGGAAAAGTATAAGTTCATAATTAGGAGGAGCTAAACGTAATAGGAGCGTATCATATCTCCAATTGGCAGCGGCACTTAGAAACATCAAGATGATATAACCACAATGACCATTGCTGTTTGATGTTCATAGGGCGCTGCACCCGCTGGATATCCAGTAAAAAGAATGAATAATACTAATAAACTCTCCCCCCTACAAACTCTGTTAAACTAATAACCGGTTTACGAATAAGTAAAAGAAAAAGGAAAATCAAAAAAAGGCATATTTTTCATATCTTACGAAATATAGAGAAATCTATACGCATTGTATTTATTAGAATTGGACTTTTCCCTTTTTTATTTAATTTGTTCGTAGATAGAGTATCCATTACCGTTATTACATCACTGAGTTAATAATCATACCTTTTGTAATTGCCAAAATCCCACATTATAATAATATCTTTATCAAAAGATGATCTGATAATTTTCTCAAAAAATTCAAGATTCCTCAAGTGCAGTACCCATGCGTACATCATGATGAATAATAACATCCATCAACTCTGTCACAACAGTGTCCAATACTTCTCGTGCATCGCCTTCAGCCATAAGGCGGATAACCGGTTCCGTTCCAGAAGCGCGGATCACCAGCCGTGCCTCTTTTCCCAACCGCTTCTCTGCTTGATTAATAGCCGTTTTGACGGGATTTTTTTTCAGGACATTTTTATTTTTAATCGTTACATTTTTTAAAATTTGCGGTACAGGTTCAAACCGTTTACACAATTGGCTCATAGGACTTTGGCTTTCCTTCATACAGGCTAAAACCTGCAATGCAGCCACCAAGCCATCACCCGTTGTACCAAAATCACTAAGCACAATATGCCCAGAAGACTCACCACCAACATTATATCCCTTTTGGCGCATGGCATCGACAACATAACGATCTCCAACTTTTGTCCTTACAAGGTGCAATCCTTTGCTATTCAAGAAACGCTCTAGTCCAAGATTTGACATAATCGTTGTGACAACACCATTGCACCGTAATCGTCCCATTTTATGCCAATTTTCAGCAATTACAGCAATCAACTGATCTCCATCAACCGTTTGTGCTTTTTCATCAACAATGAGAACACGATCTCCATCTCCATCAAGAGCAATCCCCACATCAGCACGCACTTCATGCACTTTTCGTTTTAAAGAGCTTAAATCGGTTGATCCACATTTTTGATTAATATTGGTCCCATTGGGCTCATCATGAATAGCAAAAACCTCAGCCCCCAATTCCCATAAAGCACGGGGAGCCGCTTTATAAGCAGCCCCATTGGCACAATCCACAACAATACGCACAGTATCTAAGCGAACATCACGCGGCAAAGTTCGTTTGGCATATTCAATATAACGATAAATATCTCCCTCAACCCGTTTTGCATAACCAATTTCGGCAGAACTTGCTAAAGACTTTGAAAGATCTGTATCGATCAATTGTTCAATTTTCGCTTCCATATCATCTGAAAGTTTAAAACCATCAGGACCAAAAAGTTTAATTCCATTATCATAGAACGGATTATGAGAAGCAGAAATCATCACCCCAAGATCTGCGCGCAAAGAGCGGCAAAGCATTGCAACAGCAGGTGTTGGCACTGGACCCAATAAAAAAGCTTCCATCCCCGCAGCAGTCAACCCTGAAACCAAAGCATTTTCCAACATATAGCCAGATAATCGTGTATCCTTGCCAATCACCACACGATGAGATTGATGTTGTGAGCGAAATAAAACCCCTACCGCCATCCCCACCTTCATGGCAAAATCGGGTGTCATAGGAAATGAATTGGCTTTCCCCCGAATTCCATCTGTACCAAAATATTTTTGCACCATGCCTCTTTCCTTTAATATATAATTCTTCCCTTGGCTTTTCCTTAAAACCCTAACAAGCCCCCTTGGTACAATAGTCCTCCTCTCCCCGTATAAAATCAGATCATTGATCTTAAACCTTCATGCATTTAGAACAATCAAGCCCCCTATTCACCATCTACACATCTAAACCACTCTCAAGCAATTATGTTTACACCCTTACACATAAAAGCAATATTATCTCCTCAAAATGCTCTATACATCCCTTTAACACAACCAACGGATAATCTCACACACTTGCTAAATCCGTAAAGAAACCCAGCACCAAACCTCATACCCTACCAAATCAGCAAGGAAATCTATCGCCTAACCTTACAACCCCTACCACATTAGAAAAGCAACAGTCCACCTCGCCTTGTAGCCTGCTAAAACTGTTATCATACAACAGCTTTGCTTAATTTTTTGCTTCCATATTTTGCAAATATTACAAGAAAGGCGCAAACAAAACTTGCGCCTTTCTCAAAGAATTTAGAAGTTTTCCTAAAACATCGTCACTCAAGCGATATTAAACAGTTCTTATTTTTCTTTATCATGTCCCGCAGTATTGGACTTCTTTTCAGCATTACTTTTAGAGCGGTTGACTGATTTTGTGGTACCTTTTGTGCTTTGCGCTTTTTTCTCAGTCTCATCCGATTGCACTTCTTTAGACTGAGCCTCCTTAGGCTCAACATTACCGGATTTTGCTGTTTTTTTCCCAACAGCTACCTCTGCTTTACCTGCCTTGCCTTTATCGGTCTCTTCTTTATGAGGCACTGTTTTAGGGGCTGCTTCAGCATCTTTTTCATCTACCACTGTTATCTCTGCTCTGACCGTTCCAGTTTTTGGAACAGAAGACCCCCGTGGCGCAGCACCCTCATCTTTCTGTGTGCGTGAAGGAAGCTTTCCTGCAATAACTTCGTTAATTTCAGCTCCCGTTAAAGTCTCATATTCCAACAAACCTTGTGCCAAAGCAAACCATTCTTTTCTTTTTGTTTTCAAAATGTTTGTCGCATTTTTATAGGCATCATCAATAAGCTTACGCACTTCCATATCAATCATGCGCGCTGTTTCTTCAGAAACATTTTGTGTTCGCGCAACAGAATGACCCAAAAAGACTTCATCTTGGTTATCGCCATAAGCTACATTTCCAAGCAGATCAGAAAATCCCCACCGTGTGATCATCGCGCGTGCTAATTTCGTCGCTTGCTCAATATCAGAAGAAGCACCGGAGGTGATATTTTCCTTTCCAAACTTTAATTCTTCAGCCACACGTCCACCCATCATAATGGCCAGACGAGAAATCATCCAGCGATAACTCATAGAATAGCGATCGCCTTCAGGCAATTGCATCACCATTCCCAATGCTCTTCCCCTTGGAACGATTGTTGCTTTGTGGACAGGATCAGCAACCGGCACATTAAGAGCCACAATAGCATGTCCTGCTTCATGATAAGCAGTAAGTTCTTTTTCCTCTTGTGTCATAGCGGTTGAACGACGTTCAGCCCCCATCATCACCTTATCTTTGGCATCTTCGAATTCTTGCATCGTGACAACTCTTTTATTACGGCTTGCAGCCATAAGAGCAGCTTCATTGACCAGATTCATCAGGTCCGCACCAGAAAATCCTGGTGTTCCCCTTGCCAAAATTTTCAAATCAACGTTGGGGGCTAAAGGCACATTGCGCACATGCACTTTCAAGATTTGTTCACGCCCAGAAACATCAGGATTTGGCACAACAACTTGTCGGTCAAAACGCCCTGGTCTTAACAAAGCGGGATCAAGCACATCGGGACGGTTTGTTGCGGCAATAAGAATAATACTTTCATTGGGCTCAAACCCATCCATTTCGACAAGCAACTGGTTTAAGGTCTGTTCACGTTCATCGTTTCCACCGCCAAGACCAGCCCCCCGATGGCGCCCAACAGCATCGATTTCATCAATAAAGATAATACAAGGTGCATTTTTTTTAGCCTGTTCGAACATATCGCGCACACGGCTTGCCCCAACACCAACAAACATTTCAACAAAATCAGACCCTGAAATGGTAAAGAATGGCACATTGGCTTCACCGGCCACAGAGCGTGCTAGCAAAGTTTTACCGGTTCCTGGAGGACCAACAAGCAAAACACCGCGTGGGATACGCCCCCCTAAGCGTTGAAATTTTTGTGGTTCGCGTAAAAATTCAACAATTTCTTGAAGATCTTGCTTTGCTTCTTCAACGCCAGCAACATCTTTAAAGGTAATACGCCCTTGCGCTTCATTAAGCAATCTTGCTTTCGATTTCCCAAATCCCATTGCACCACGTGACCCATTTTGCATTTGCCGCATAAAAAAGACCCACGCCCCCACGATAATAATAACAGGCAATAAGGAAAAGAGGAGATTGAGGAAAATGCTATTTCCAGAGCTTTCAGGAATAGCTTTAACATTAACGTTTTTGCTTTCCAATTTTTGTATCAAACCTGGATCGCGAGGAGCATAGGTTGAAATAGCTCTATGTTCAATGGTTTTTCCTGTTAATTTTTGACCTTGAATGGTCACAGATTTCAACTCATTATTCTCAACTTTTTGCAAAAATTCAGAATAGGAGACTTCTCCACCACCAGAACGTTGGCTATCTCCATTAAAGAGAGAAAACGACACAATCAAAATCAAGGCAATAACTCCCCAAATAAGGAGAGAGCGGTAATTGGAATTCATATTCAGCCCACTTAATCAAATATAGATTTCAAACAGTTCCCCTTAACATATAACCTTGTCAGCCCCTTGCCAAGGGATGAGAAGCTGTTTATTTTCTTTTAAAGTAATTTTCCTTTATCTTTTCACCTCAATATTAAAAAAAGGTTCCACAACATTCACCAAGGCAGCATCTTCTCGTGAGGAAAGCCAATCGAAAGGTGCCATAATCCGCTTGACGATAACATGTTTATGAACAACTGCTTGAGAAATCAACTCTGGAATATCATACCCTTTATGATTTGAAATCATCAGCAGCGATTGTAAAGAGGGAAAATGAGGCTTTTCAAGCTCAAAATCGCTATTTTTTAATAAAAATTTCAGCTGTTCTAAATTTGCGGCTCCAACCTTTATAGCCTCATATCCATGATTTGTGATATGATAGCGCCTATCCCATATAAAAGTTTTATCTGGCTCAACGATAGCCTCTTTCATATTTCGCCCTTCACGCCACAAAGAAATTCCCTGCTTGTTATATTCAATAACAGAGCCCGCATAAGTAAAACGCTTCTTTTCTGGAGAATCGAGACAGAGTTTTTGAACAAGCATGCTTAATTTCTGATTGGGGAGTAAATAAAATCCCCCTCCCATCAGCACAGCAAAGAGCCCCACCACGAAAGGAAAACTGGAATGTTTCTGTAAAAATAGCGCAGGCTTTGCTATGAAACAACGCCCATGTTGGACAGTAATATCCAGCGCTAAGATCAAATCAGCAATATTTTTTGCTTGTTGACGACGCTGCAATGCGGCTTCATTTATTTTTTGAGCAATATAAGCCAATTTTTGTGGAGAAAGAGATTGACGCACGCGCACACGTTCAAAATTGCGATCTTCATTGGTTGGATCATCAATCCATGTTTGTCCTTGTAAGCGTAAATAATTCCGTAATGTTTGGCGTTTTACACCAAGGAGTGGCCGAATCAAACGCACTTTTCTATGCAACAACGCCTCACGCGGAATACAAGATAAACCACGTTCATAGAGGGGACCATAGTTTTTTTCGGAAATATTTTTTCTTGTTTTTCTGGTATGATCCTCATCACGCATAGCAACAGCTTCACCGCGCAAAATACCAGCAAAACCGCCCGCAGAAACTCCATCACGCATGGCAACAGCTTCACTATATAAAGCACCTCTATTCTTTTGGAGACGTTGATACCGCATTTGATAAGTTTCAACCTGATCATTGAGTGTATGCCCCGTCATAATAAGTGATGCGCCTTGTTTTTGTGCTTCTTTAACCAAGAGATCATAGCGTGCAACACGCGCGCTGGAAGCAATATGCGTCTTTGGCTTTTCGCCTTCCCATCGCACAGTGATATGTTGAATATCATGGACACGACAAATTTTCGCAACAGTTTCTGCCTCACGCATCGATTCTTTACGCAATTGATGATCAACCGTGACAACAATCATTTCTGGAGGAAATGCGAGAGTTTCCAAATGCTCTTTGACCAAAAACATCAAAGCCAAAGAATCACTTCCCCCTGAGACGGCAAGAATCAACTTCTGACATTGAATAAAATCCGATGTTTTAAAGAGATTTCTTGCCAGTCTAACGCACACCAAAAACGACCTCGCTGTTTATTTTGCAGGTTTACAAAAAACAGATGCTAATGTTTGTTGACGTTTTGATTTTTTCACAAAATGAGCACAATCGTCTTTATTTGGCTCAAGAGCGATCATACTTCTTGCTAATTTCAGCAAAATCTCGGAGGTATAGAGCTTCTTTTTATCTGCATACCATGCGGTAAGATAAACTTGTGCTGCTTCATGATAGCGTTTTTGCCCCAACAAAGATTCGGCCAACCAAAATAAAGCATCATCACTCAAAGAATCTTTTTTGTAACGATTTTGAAAAGCGCAAAAGCTTTTTTCAGCATCAACATAGTTGGCAGAACGAATAAAATCATACCCTTCCTTATACAAAGCTTTAGAAGAAGAAAGATTGTCACTCTGATGTGCTTCAATTGGAGCACCTACTTCATACGCTTTGTTAAAAGGTTGACTGTTTTCATGGTCATGGCTCTCCACCTTAGCTTCCACAGCAGCAACCTTTGTCTGATCACCTGTACTATGGTCCTGCTCCATCTCTTCTTTTACAGTCTGAGATTTTTCATCTACAGCAGACTTTTCAAAAGAACAAGAATAAACAGAAGAGGCTTCTGTATCAAAAAGCTCGTGAAACTGCTTGTTAACATTTTTTAGACTGTTATGCTCAAGCACCATTCGTATCTTATGCAAAAGCTTATCTAAATCATAATCTTTAAATAAAGCCTGTTGATTCTCTAAAATAATCCCTTGGTGCTCCGCAACACTAGTAGCTTTTTCCACCGCGCTAGATGCTGCTTTATCAGCTGCTTCAGGTGCTTTCTTCACAGCATCGACAGCCTTATTAACAGCGTCAGTGGCTTTTTCCGCTGCATCAGATGCTGCTTTATCGGCTGCTTCAGGTGCTTCCTTCACAGCATCGACAGCCTTATTAACAGCGTCAGTGGCTTTTTCCGCTGCATCAGATGCTGCTTTATCAGCTGCTTCAGGTGCTTCTTTCACAGCATCAACAGCCTTATTAACAGCGTCAGTGGCTTTTTCCACCGCGCTAGATGCTGCTTTATCAGCTGCTTCAGGTGCTTTCTTCACAGCATCGACAGCCTTATTAACAGCGTCTGTGGCTTTTTCCACCGCGCTAGATGCTGCTTTATCGGCTGCTTCAGGTGCTTTCTTCACGTCATCAGCTGCCTTATTAACAGCGTCAGTGGCTTTTTCCGCTACATCAGATGCTGCTTTATCGGCTGCTTCAGGTGCTTTCTTCACAGCATCGACAGCCTTATTAACAGCGTCAGTGGCTTTTTCCGCTGCATCAGATGCTGCTTTATCGGCTGCATCAGGTACTTTCTTCACGTCATCAGTTGCCTTATTAACAGCGTCAGTGGCTTTTTCCGCTGCATCAGATGCTGCTTTATCGGCTGCTTCAGGTGCTTTCTTCACAGCATCGACAGCCTTATTAACCGCGTCAGTGGCTTTTTCCGCTGCATCAGATGCTGCTTTATCGGCTGCTTCAGGTGCTTTCTTCACAGCATCGACAGCCTTATTAACAGCGTCAGTGGCTTTTTCCACCGCGCTAGATGCTGCTTTATCGGCTGCTTCAGGTGCTTTCTTCACGTCATCAGTTGCCTTATCAACTGCATCAACTTTATCCGTATCATGTGCAGGATATTCGGAAGCCTTTCGTGCCGCACTTTGAACAAGTGAAGTAGAACAAGCTATGAAAACCCCCATATAAAAGAGTGTTTTCCAATTGATTTTACGATACATTCTTTTTTCCCCTTAAGAGCTTATTGAATAGTTGAAACAAACAATCTTCTTTTTAATGATTATTCATGTCACTCAACGTTGTCACAGCACGTCGATTTTGATTCCAACAGGAAATATCATCACATACTGCTACAGGTCTTTCTTTTCCGTAAGAAATTGTTTGAATCCGTTGTGCGGACACACCAAGAGACACCAAATAGTTTCGCACAGCAACAGCACGGCGCTGTCCAAGTGCCAAGTTATATTCACGTGTTCCCCTCTCATCAGCATGACCTTCGATCATAATAGAATAATAAGGATAATGAAGCAACCATTCTGCTTGGCGCGTTAAAATACGTTCAGCATCAGCATCAAGTGAAGAAGAATCGAGACCAAAAAACACGCGATCACCCACATTAACCGTAAATTCTTGTCCTGAGCCTGGTGACACCTGATTCAAACCAGCATCATTCATATAAGCGCCATTCATACCGTTAAGTGCACCAACATTTTTTTTGCCACACCCACCCAGGCATAGTGAGAAAAGAAAGAGGATAGCTAAGGAATGAGAGATGGTTTTTTTGGTAGAGCGCATAGTCCGTTTCTCCTTGAATTTCGTAAAGAAGGGTCAATTCTTAAAAATATTTTTAAGAATAACCGTTAATTCCTAATGAAGAAGAAATTTTTTCTGTTTTTTCGTCCTCATTTTTACTTTTAAGTCTCTGCCAATTTTTCTTCTCTTCAGCCATTCCTCTAACATTTCCATAAGAAATGTTTCCCTTATGCGTCATGGCTTTTTATGCATCATCTTGATCTTGACGATTTTTTTGCAGCGCGTTCAGCTTTGCAAAAACTTTATCAGCGTCAAAAGTCTTATGCAGATTTTCTTCACTCTCATTTTCCTCTAGAGCAGCGTTTTCCGTCACAGAAGCGGGAAGCAACGACCTATCTTCTTCTGCTGCAACAGGACGATTTTTCGCCGCACGCTGGAGCTCAAAATCTAAATCGATTTGCGAACACAAACCAAGTCCTACAGGATCAAGAGGAACCAAATTTGCACTATTCCAATGGGTTCTAAGGCGGATTTGTTCAATTGTCGCTTTTGTTGTCCCAATCAACCGTGCAATTTGCGCATCTTTCAACTCGGGATGGTTCGTAACCAACCATAGGATACCATTGGGACGATCTTGGCGTCGAGAAAGAGGGATATAGCGTGCCCCTTTACGTTTTTTTTCAGGAATATGCACCCTAGATTGAGAAATTTTCAATCGTGCGTTTTGATCAGCCTCCACCCGTGCAATTTCACTGCGCGTCAATTGCCCAGAACTAATCGGATCTAAACCTTTAATACCATAAGCCGCATCACCATCGGCAATAGCTTTTACTTCCAAGACATGCAATTTACAAAATTCTGCAATCTGATCAAAAGAAAGAGCTGTATTATCAACCAACCAAACAGCTGTTGCTTTGGGCATCAAAAGTTGCGTTGCCATTTTTATAAATCCTCTTCTGCGCCTCTTCTATGAGGCAGGTTACCGCCCACTCAAGAGCACTGGAACTTTTTTATATGTTTAGGTCTCTCCAACCACTCCTAAAACAAAGCGCGGCATGGAATAAACCATTTTGCTATGAGATTACATTCTGTTATAGCGTTATTTTTGCTCAACGACAAGAGATCTCTCTTGTAATGATCCTCAACTAAGGTGTCTTTACCTTTAAGATGAATTTTCTTATAAAGGGTTTATTCGATTATTTCACCTCATGCTGTGGCACATTTATTCTGGTGGGATGCATGCTTTATCGCCTTAAATTCTAAGGAGTATCCAACTGGCAAAAAAGCCCTCAAATAGGAAGGAAAACTATGGCAGGCCATTCACAATTTAAAAATATTATGCACCGTAAAGGGCGTCAAGATGCAATGCGCTCGAAAATATTTTCTAAGCTTGCGCGCGAAATTACCGTAGCAGCAAAACAAGGTGCTCCTGATCCAGCCATGAATCCACGTTTAAGGCTGGCTGTTCAAAATGCCAAAGCACAATCGATGCCGAAAGATAATATTGAACGCGCGATTAAAAAAGCGTCAGGCGCCGATGTCGAAAATTATGATGAAGTACGCTATGAGGGCTATGGACCAGGTGGCGTTGCCGTCATTGTTGAAGCTTTAACTGATAACCGCAACCGCACCGCTTCAAATGTGCGCGCCGCCTTCACAAAATCAGGAGGAGCCTTAGGGGAAACAGGATCGGTCAGTTTCATGTTTAATCGGATTGGTGAAATAATCTATAAGCCAGAAGCAGGAACAGCCGATAACATCATGGATGCAGCAATTGAAGCCGGTGCCGAAGATGTGCAATCAGAAGAAACCGGACATCATATTACCTGCGCATTTGAAGATATTGGTGAAGTTTCCAAAACACTTGAAGCAAAACTTGGTGAAGCAGAATCGATTAAAACGATTTGGAAAGCCACCACCCTTGCACCAATAGATGAAGAAAAAGCTTTGTCCGTTTTACGACTAATTTCAACATTAGAAGAAGATGATGATGTGCAAAATGTTTATGCAAATTTTGATGTCAGTGATGAGATTTTGGCAAAATTGTCTGTATAATTCCCATCATTTGCATAAGCCTTCTCTTCATGCATGAGGGCTTCAAAAGCATCTGTCACCTCTCCTCTTTATCCGCATATATAAAAGCCCCGCGTCAATAGCGGGGAAAAGCTGTCAGTGCAACAAGAAAACCGCAATTAATTTCAGAAAACATAATCCCAAAAAGAAAGCATACAAAACTCTGTAGCCTCACGCCTTTCTTACATGCCCCAAAGATTATCCCTATATCCCCTCTCTCATTTGATCTTTTTGTTCTTTAAGATGAACCTCCTCTCTCCGCTCTCAAGTGATGAAAATGATCTAGCCTCTAAACAATTAGGGGTTTCCTAACGTATTCCTATGACGAATCACCCATGGAATTCGCTTGAAACTTAAGGCTCAACACACATGCACTCCCCTAAATATTCGCCATGCACTTAAAAAACACTTAAATATAGCAAGAGGTTTGTCCTATTTATACGCCCTATATCACCACACTTCAAAGGACAGTGTTTTTACAACATCACAGAATAAAAATAAGCAAATGGAAAGCCAGAGCTGATTGTTTAGCAAAGTATTGTACAAAAAGCCGGTACATCTCTCTAATCCGTTGCGGATAAATTTTTGACTTTATGGCATTAACTTTATGGCATCGTATATTTCTAAAATAACGTCATTTATCTTAAAAATCTGTCCTTTTGCTCTTACCAATCAATCAAGATTCAGATCTAAAACAACCGCGTACTTGAATAAAACACATCAAAGAGCAACAGCCCCCCCTGACAAGACCAAACTCTTCACAAACAAAATTGAAGAAGAAGTTTAAAAAAATATATATAGCGACACTTTGAATAAAAAGTTGAAATCTAAAGACCTCAGAATTTTCGACTCTATTTTTTCAAGGTCTTGTTTTGAATTTTTTTAAGCATTTTCCCCCAAGGAAATTCCATTATCGATCAACAACCGTAGATGATAGATGAAATCTACATAACTCCCCATACCCACTATAATCAATTCCTTCTTTTAAATAATTAAAGACAATTGAGATTGTTTAAACTTGAGACTGTGTAGACTATATTCCTTCTATATTCTGTTTTTAAGCATTTTGTTTTACTGTACATTGAGCAAAGGCGACCATGCTGGATCTGAAGCATCATTGGGGGTAGGGAGTTGTCGTTCATTGCGACCCGTAATATCAATCGTATAAATTTTTGGTCCCATACCGGGATTTTTGCGAAAGAACATCAGTACACGACCATTGGGGGCCCACGTTGGTCCTTCATTGTGAAACCCCGTGGTTAAAATTCGTTCTCCTTGTCCATCAGGGCGCATAACACCGATAGAAAATTGTCCGCTTAATTGTTTTGTAAAGGCGATATAGTCACCCCGTGGAGACCAAATAGGTGTTAAATAACTCCCATCGTTTGAAGAAATACGCTGAATATCACTCCCATCCGCATTCATTTTATAGATTTGCGGCTTTCCACTACGATCTGAAGAAAAGACAATTTGTTTTCCATCCGGTGAATAAGAAGCAGAAGTATCAATAGCAGAAGTTGTTGTAAGTCGCGTCATCGTACGGGTTCGTAAATCCATAGTGTAAAGATTGGCACTCCCATCATTTTGTAACAAACTCATAATAACTTTTTGTCCATCAGAAGAAAAACGCGGAGCAATTGTCATGTTATTAAACGTTCCGATCAACTCTCTTTGCCCCATTTCAATTTGTTGGAGATAAACATGAGGTACTTGATTGTCCTCGTAAGCCATATAGGTCAATTCTTGTCTTTTTGGGGAAAACCGCGGTGTAAGCACCAATTCACTTCCATCAGACATATAAATCAAATTTGCTCCATCTTGATCCATCATTGCTAAACGTTTAATGCGTGCATTTTGAGGCCCTGTTTCATCGATAAAAACAATTCGTGTATCAAAATAACCACTTTCTCCTGTCATCTCACTATAGATCTCATCTGCGATCATATGTGCCACACGCCGCCAACGTTCTGTCGCGGTATAAAAACGCCGTCCTTTCAATTGTCTTTGTCCAAACACATCCCATAAACGAAAATCGACCCTCAAACGTCCATCGATTTCTCTCATGACTTGCCCAGTAACTAAACCTTGCGCTTTTATTTTCTGCCAAGAAGCAAAATGTGGTTGTTTATTAGGATTAGAAATGTTTTCCAAAAAATTTGCTTTATCAAGCGGTAAAAAAAGCCCCGACCGTTCAAGGTCAGCTGTCACCACAGCAGATATTTTCAACCCAATCGAATCATTGGAAATAAAGTCTGTAATTGCAATGGGAATGGGATTAAAATCAGCGCTCGAAATAGTTCCTTTCAATTGCGCATAACCCGATGAAATACTTGAAAGCCACACCCCACAAGTGACAATAAACCAAGCAAAAACTTTATGTCTCGTTATAGTCATCATGGAATGTGTCCTTTCGTTAAGCGCTTTTTTCTCGTTTATCATCTTATTTCTTGGAGGGGATCAACATTAAAGTCAAAACCTTGCCCCCATAGATCATATTGATCACGTGGGAGATCTGCATAAGGTTGGCATGAAAAGACAGCAGCATACACCTGCCTTATCATAATAGCTTGTTGACTCTCAAGGCCGCTTATGGGATCAATGATAGGATCGCCCACAACCATCCCTTCACGGTCTAAATAAAATCGCAACCGCACGACCGGACGATTTTTTAAATCGCCGCCAAGCGCCACAAGTTTAAGCTTCTGTTGAATACATCCCCCCGCAATATTGACCAATGTTTGTGCCATTTTTGTGGTATCATTAATATTTTTTCTTGCACCCAAAGCTTCTGGTGTATGAGAACGTTTTGCTCCCCCTCCTTGTGACCGCGCACGATTGAGCAAATTATTTTCCTCCAGAGCTAAAATATCTTCAATGGTCTGTTTCTCTTGGTTTTTCTTGTTAAGCTTTGGCGTCTTTTGATTCAATGCAGCCTCATTCTTCTTTGGAAATTCTCCGTCAAACTTTGGTTTAAACTGTGGAAGAAGAGATTTTTCTGGAAGTACAATTTTGGGCGCTTGATGAACAATCTGCTCTGCTGATACTTTTGGGACCGTTGGAGCCAATTCTTTTGGCGATATCATTTCTTCATTTTTGTGCGCAGGCTTGAGCGCAACCTTAGAGGCATCCTCCGGTGCCTCCAAAGGCGTCTCAGGTGCAGCCTTGGGCGCATCCTCCGGTGCCTCCAAAGGCATCTCAGGTGCAACCTTGGGCGCATCCTCTGGTGCCTCCAAAGGCATCTCAGGTGCAACCTTAGGTGCATCCTCCAGTGCCTCCAAAGGCATCTCAGGCGCAACCTTGGGTGCATCCTCTGTTTTTGCTTCTAATAATTCTGGTTTTGTAAGTTCTGGTGCAGATGTTTCTGATGTGTTCTCGCTTGATGGTGGCGATGCTGTTTCAACGGGACGCGGCTTTTCCTTTGGTTGAAATGGTGCAAGACTATCTATTTGTCCCTCTCCAATATGGCGTGCATCTTCTTTCTCTTGTGGCTGCATAGTTGGTTTGACGGCAGGGATTGCACGGATAGGAGCCTTCACGGCTCCTTGTTGAGAGGAAAACTCGTCCACCAAAGGAGCAAGAGTGATGGGAATTGCTTCCAACGGTTGTGGTAAAGAGACAGAGTTTGTAAACTGAACGGCTCCCCAACTGAGAAAAATGACATGGACCACAAGGGATAAAGCCAAGCCTCGTTTCATACTATGATAAGAGTCTTTGTTCATTCTTTATGCCTTACTTATGCCTTACATTTTTTCATTTTTAATCACTCTATGCTCTTTTAAAAACATCTTAAAAACAACCGGTTATGCACAATTTTATTACTTATTATTTATTGTGCTAAACTTGCTAACGCAACTTGAGAAAACCCCGCTTTTTGAATATCCGCCAGCAGTTTTAATACTTGCTGATATTCAACAGTTTTAGCAACCCGCACAAAAACTCGTTGATCTTTTTGTGTAGCATCTGCTTCCAGAAGAGTTTTAAGGTGTGCAATCAGGGCCTGTGACGTTTCATAATAATCTTGATTAATGGCAAAGCGCCCTTGCGCGTCAAGTGAAACCGTAAGAGGTGTTTTTTGAGCTCGTACGGGACCCGCTTGACTACGAGGCAAATCTAGAGGAACACCGTTCACTAAAAGGGGGGCAGAGACCATAAAAATAATCAACAAGACCAGCATGACATCCACAAAAGGAGTAACATTGATTTCACTCATCAGTTGGCTTCGTGAATGATGCCGCCTACGTGTATTTTTGCGAGAAGAAGAAGCAACAGAAACGCCCATGGGATAAGATCCTTTTTATAAAGAGGAAGGTGCTGTGCGTGTTTCATCAATACGCCGCGATACAATTGTTGAAAATTCATCGGCAAAATTTTCTATTTGTGCAATGATGCGCGCACTTTCATGGGTCAACTTGTTATAAGCAATAACAGCTGGAATTGCTGCAAACAAACCAATCGCGGTTGCCAAAAGCGCTTCTGCAATCCCTGGCGCGACAATGGCAAGTGATGTATTTTGAGAAACTGAAATAGAAAGAAAAGACTCCATAATACCAATAACTGTTCCAAAAAGTCCGATAAAAGGTCCCGCAGATCCCAGTGTCGCAAGAAAACTTAATTTTGATTCTATTTTTTCACTTTCACGTCCCAGCGTCAAATCCATAGCCTTATCAATTCTGCTCTGCAAACTTTTCGATGTATGGGTCCCTTTTTCAAGAGATTTTTTCCATTCAACCATTGCTGCTATAAAAACTGCGGATATACTATTGGTACGTTGACTTTTGCATGATGCATAAAGATCTTCTAGCGCTTTGCCAGACCAAAATGTGCGTTCAAACTGCTTTATTTCACGCCGTATTCTCCGATACGTAAAAATTTTATCAAAAATAATTGCCCAACTCCAGATAGAAGCGAGCAGCAACCCAATCATAACACCTTTCACGATCCAACTCGCTTGCATAAACAAATGCAACATTCCAATTGTTTCTGGATTCGTTAGTTCTACATGCGGCATAATTTTTGTCCCTCTAAATGAAAGATGCATTTTTTTTAATTTTATAAAACAGATTATTTTATAGTTTCTAAATTTAAGTAAAGACTCTAGTTTCACATAAATCCATGCGCTAAAACAAGACTTGTTTCTTAAATTTCCTTAAAAAGTGATGACGAGAGACATCCCTCAATGCACGCCCCCCTCATTTCACAACAGCATTTATGAAAAATATAACGATAAGGACTTATCCATAAATACTATAAAAATAAAAGATATAAAAATGCATAATATTAAATCTATTATGCACCACCATCTTTACGTTTATAAAAAGAACGCTAAATCATCATACGCGTTTCTAGCTTAAAATGCTGCAATAAGTCTTAGCACTTGAAAAGATTCGTAAGAGGTATTTTATTCCTTTCTTAAGTGTTTTTGTATCCACTCACCAACTCCGCTTGTGACATGTAAGAAAATGTTTTTGATTAATTCGCGGCAATAGAGCTTGAAAAGAAAAAGTTTTACAAGTTTCAGAATTATCTGAAAGTGACAACGCAATGAATTATCATTGTAAATAAATATGTTATCATCATAAAAGATGACGCTTTGCCTCAGGCTATTATTTCTCTCATTTTCCATCGAATTGAATACGGGGTACACCATCGGGCACAAAAAACGACAATAAACCACCATAAAATGCCTCACAACAATGTGCCTCACCCATACACCCCTATTATAAGTCCTATATAATCTAGTGTAAGTCTCATGTAATCTCATTGTGTTGTGAATTTACCCCTTTCAATCCCTATCATCTCTCTGGCATCATGGTGTAACGTACAAGCTTCTGTGATATGAAAAAAGCCTTTTCACATCTTTACTTTATGAAAACCGGCTTCTTCGCTCTCTTTGCTCACTTGCGATATTTGATCATTATTGCATTGAGAATGATCCATAAGGAACATTTTTACAATTTTTTCAATAATTTATATTGCTCTCTTATGATGTGTAAGCAAATGATTTTAATTGTTTCAACATGAACAGATTTGAAATGAAAGTATTTTATTCTATTCCTCTATTAGGGTTTGTGCCCGTAAGAAGTGATAATATATCTTTTTAAGTCAATATATTATATAGAATAATATGCTTTTGAAACTTTAAATGCAAGAATGCATTTCTGCTTTGTATACATTGATCTCTCACTCATTCACTACGTTTAGAAGCGCACATAAATCGCGCATTATAGCACATAAAGTCATGTATGATGGATAGAAATGGATGAGAGACGCGCTCTTGTGAGACCAAATGATAATCCAGTAAAAAAACAAATCAAATTGCTTAAAAACACCCTTTAGGTGTTTTGAGACAATTTTCGACCTAATAGCTTATTATCACTTTATTGCAATATGTTGCTGGGTATATACATTTTTATTTCTTTTTATATTTTGTACTTTTCGCTGCTTTCTGATGCCAACAAACCTTTCTTCAAAAGAAAGAAAAATATCTTGAGCTTATAGCAGAAAATGGATGATATGACATTGATTTCGAATCATAACATGGATAGGGCGTGTTTAATTTTGTGGGATATCATCTTCAATTTATTGTAGTTATTGTAGCAGAGGTGCTTTCTTTTGCTGTATCGTGTAACCTTGTTAGAAAACATCTAGGCTATGATAAATGTATAGTCTTAGATTATAGATTACTTTATATCTGCTGATCTCTCCTGAAGCGGCTGTTTCAATGAATAACACTTTTAACCAAGCATTTTTGCAAAAAGTTCTTTGGGTAAACGTCGCGGTTTTGCCTCCTCATTAATCAGAGCAATTTCAACTTTGGCTGTTACCAACGTGGTCATCTCATGCAAAATAGATTGCTCCATAAAAAAGCGGGCCCCTTGGATATGAGTAACACGTGTTTTAACGACTAAAAGATGATCAATTTTAGCGGGTCTTGAAAAATTAATTTCCATATGACGAACAACAAAAAACAGTTTTTCCCCCTCACCCCCTGCTGCTAACATCTTATTATTAAAACCGGTATCGCGTAAAAACTCTGAACGTCCTCGTTCAAAAAACTCAAGATAACGCGCATGATAAACTACACCGGAAAAATCTGTATCCGCAACATAAACGCGGACCTGAAAATTATGAAAAGCGTTTGTATGATTGCTCTTAAAAGGTGTTATTTCTGTCATCGACTTCATATCCCATAAAATCATCTAATATAGCAAATTATCTATCAATCAAAAGATTGAACACATTTTTGTGTTGAAGTTGTGAAAAGCAAAAAATCTTTAATAATGCCAAACCTTTTTAGCCAGAATATGCTAAAAGAAGGCACGTCTCTTGTATTTTATGACCTTGCTATAAAATATTCACATAGTTTCTTTTAATAAAGAGAATGTCTTAATCATCTTCCCCATCCCATAAGGATGTCTGAAGTGATGAATTGTCTTGAGCATCAGAAAGTTGAGAACGCCTTTGTATAGACGTTGTAGAGGCTGGAGCAGAAAGCCCTAAATGGCTCCAAGCCTTTTCAGTTAGAATGCGTCCACGAGCGGTTCTTTGAATAAAACCTTGTTGGAGCAAATACGGTTCAACAATATCTTCAATGGCATCGCGTGGTTCTGATAAAGCAGCAGCAATCGTTTCAATCCCCACCGGTCCCCCTAAAAAAGTTTCCGCAATCAGGAGCAAGTAGCGGCGGTCAAGCGGATCAAGCCCAAGATGATCAACCTCAAGGCGTGAAAGGGCTTCATCGGCGATTTTTTGGTCAATTTGTTTTGCCTGTTTAACCAGAGCAAAATCACAAACGCGCCGTAAAAGCCGTCCGGCAATACGAGGCGTCCCGCGTGCTCGGCGTGCAATTTCATGAGCACCATCATCACTGATCTTAACGGCAAAAAGCCGTGCATTACGCTGCACAATATATTCCAATTCTTCTATCGTATAAAAATTGAGACGAATTGGGATGCCAAAACGGTCTCGTAGAGGTGTGGTTAAAAGCCCCAAACGTGTGGTTGCTGCCACCAAAGTAAATTTAGCCAGATCAATTTTCACCGAGCGTGCGGCCGGCCCCTCCCCAATGATCAAATCAAGTTGATAATCTTCCATGGCTGGATAAAGAATTTCCTCAATCGCCGGATTTAAGCGATGAATTTCATCAATAAACAAGACATCACGTTCTTCAAGATTGGTCAAGAGAGCGGCTAAATCTCCTGCTTTAGCGATGACCGGCCCTGAAGTAGAGCGAAAATTAACGCCTAATTCTTTTGCCATAATCTGTGAAAGCGTTGTTTTTCCCAACCCCGGTGGCCCTACAAACAAAACGTGATCCAGCGCTTCTTGCCGCGTTTTTGCTGCTTCAATAAATATTTTTAAATTAGCCCGCGCCGCTTCTTGACCAATAAAGTCATCGAGAACTTGTGGCCTCAAGGAACGATCTGGATCGTTAGGAAGGGGGGCGGAACCCAGAAGGCGTTTATCTTCATCTTTATGCATTGTTACCTTGATTTTAAGTAGGAGAAGAAAGCAATTTGAGACTATGGCGGATCAGCAGGGCAGAAGAAACAGTTTCCCCCTCAAGAGCATTCATCGCAAGAGCAAGAGCACGAGATGCATGCTCCCGTTCAAACCCTAGCTTCATCAACGCGGAAAGCGCATCATGCGCAGGTTGATTGGTCATCTCACGCTGAGAAACCGAAACAGTCTTGACAGCTTGTTCAAAGGGGAGTGTTTTACTTTTCAGTTCACCCACAATTCTTTCACTGACTTTTTTACCAACGCCTGGCGCTCGACTAATCATCGCAACATCGTTTAAAGCAATAGCCTGTGCAAGTTCATCTGGCGATAAAGTACCCAAGATTGCCAAAGCAACCTTTGCCCCTACTCCAGGAACATTTTGTAGAAGACAAAACCACTCCTGTTCAGCTCTTGTAGCAAAACCAAAAAGGCGGATTGCGTCTTCCCGAACATGCGTTTCAATAAAAAGGCTTAACGCCTCCCCAACAGAGGGTAAAGAAGGACGCAGCCGATTTGACACAAAAACAACATACCCCACACCGTGAACATCAAGAAGGATATGATCATCAAAGATATGTTCAAGAGTGCCCTTTAATTTGCCAATCATGCTTCCACCCCACTCATATCGCCATCCTTGCCTGATAAGATCGGTCAATACTGTTACGGTGCATACTATGACAAAGAGCAAGAGCAAGAGCATCAGCCGCATCACTGCTATCAAATTCAGCCCGTGGGAGGAGAACTTTGACCATCATATGGATTTGTTCTTTAGCCCCATGTCCAACCCCAATAACTGATTTTTTCACTTTGTTGGGCGCATATTCAAAAACAGGAAGATTTGCTTGCGCAGGAACCAGCAGTGCAATTGCACGCGCTTGCCCAAGTTTTAAAGTTGCTGTAGCATCTTTGTTGACAAACACATGTTCTACAGCAGCTTCATGGGGCATAAATTGATGCACAACCTCTGAAAGACCTTTGTGGATCTGACATAGTCTGGAAGCCAGCTCACACTGTACATCAGAAGAAACCGTCCCTGCTGCAATAAACTGAAGACGATTACCCGCAACATCGATAACGCCCCACCCTGTACGCCGTAATCCGGGATCAATGCCTATAATACGAATCGTCTCTGCCATAAACTACAGTCTATACACTTTTCCCCCCTGTGAATAAAGACAAGACCACAAAGAAACCAGCAACCCAAGACAAAACCAGTAAAAAGATAATCATATCCCCCAAATTTATACAATTATAACACACAACGAACAGCATCTTTATGGAACACACTTCATGAAGCATAACTGAAATCAATCAAAACCATTCACACATCACAAGCAAGCACCCTCTAAAGCATAAAAATTCCCTTTCTGTATCATTTCCAATGCCATAATGGTTAAACATCGCAAACGAGCAAATAGATCAGTGCTGGATTGCACATTCATAAGTATAAAGAGGCTATGCAATGGATAGTATACACTTTACGGAAACTTTTTACATTATAGCATGACGCTATCATTATAAATCAACGCATTGATTTATAATGATAATTAATTATTTTGTATGTTGCATAAGAATCCCGAATATCCTAAGATTTTCTCATTACAAATCTGTTTATCTTGAAGCAATCAAAACCATTCTCTTACATATGAAACGTGGGATTGCCGTATAGAGTGAAACTGTACAAGAAAGGACTAAAAATGCCTCTAATGAATTGACTCAAGTGCCAAAGGCTGTTGCAACATTGGGGACTGGCAAAGATGATGATAGTGCCGGCTTTCTCCTTTGCAAACGTAAAGATGAGGAGAGCTCAACGGATATGAATAAGAACTGAGAAGTGTTTTTGAATATACCCATCACACCACAATGACATTACGTAAAGAGGAACATTGCATAGAGAGGGACATTGCATGGGGGCACAAGGAACCCATGGGACATTCATTATATGGCACTTTGATTTTGGATATTTTATTTTACGCGAGGGAAATAACTTCCATTCAAAACAAAAGAAGCCCCAAAACTGCAACAATGTGTATTATCCTCATTAACACACACTTTACAGCAACTTTATAGGCATAAATTATAGAGCATAAATAAATTAATGTACAAGCCCCTGCTCTATCTAGCGTCTAATCATTATCAGAGCCAAAACAAAATCACACGATAGATCAACAGAAAGTGTTCTAGCTGCAATCAACCAAAGTCGATTTCCCACAAAGACCAACCATACCCTATTCCATGCCATAATTCAAAATCAATACCTATCCCTCTCTCAGCTATAAACTCAAGATATTTCCTACGCTCAAATAGAAATTAGGCAGAAAAAAGCACTCTAGATTGGTTTTAGTTGTGAAATTTTGGTTGTAAAAAATGGATATACTGCTCTAAATATCGCAAGAAAGAAGCAAGGCGCTATTCTTCTCAGAACGCCCAAAAGCTGTTTTCAGTAATTCGATTTATTTTCCCACTGGATTATCATCGTTCAAAATATAGCCGCCGCTTATTGACCAAAGCGCTTAAACTACAGCAGCATCTCTAAATGAAACAAAATGCACGCTTCTAAACGTAATGAATGAGAACAAATTGACGGAAAATTTCTGGCAATTCATGCCAATGAGGGGGTTCAAGTTCCAATGTCGGTGTATGAAGTGACACTTTTACAATTGCTTTTTTTATTTGTTCTGATGATATTTCCCCTTCGCGCAAAACAAGGGGAGTACCTCTAAGAACGCCCAAAGGCTGTTTTGAGCAATTCGATTTGTTTTCCTACAGGGTTATCATCTTCTAAGGCACAAGAGGCTGCAGTTTCCCACCCAGCACGCATATACTGTATCCGCGCTTCTAAACGCAATGAATGAGAAACAAATTGGCGAAAAATTTCTGGCAATTCATGCCAATGAGGGGTTTCAAGTTCCAATGTCGGTGTATGAAGTGACACTTTTACAATTTCTTTTTTTATTTGTTCTGATGACATTTCCCCTTCACGCTCTGCGCGAAGAAGAAGGAGTTGAGAAGCAATTTGCATAAGTCGTGTACTTAAATACATAGCCTCTTTCGCATAGACTGCAGAAACCTCTGCCGAAAGAGAGCGTGCCACTAATTTCCCTTCTGAGTCAATATACGCTGCGGTTTCTTCAATCAGCGCCATTGTTTCTTCATAGAGACGATTAAAAGCATTTTCAAAAGCATTATGCTCAATCATGATAATAGGTTCATCATATGGACGTTTATGTACACTCACGCTTTTATACTCCAAGTATCAGCACAAAATCATACCCCTTAACGAATAGAGTATTAAAAAGTTTCTTTTGTTGCTGTATAGAACGCTTTTTTTTAAAACTGCTACCTCTTTTAATTTTTTTGCGCAACGCACTTTTTATACTAAGGTTAACGTGCCCAACAAACACTACAGGAATATTTTTTATAAACGGATCATTTTCCTTGAAAACGACCACTGCCAAGATTGCCGTTTTTCACAATAATAAGCGACTCCAAATTGCAAAGCAATACCCGTTATTATTAAGAGGGTATCGGAAAAAAACGTTTCTGTCATCACTGTTTTTATAATTTGTCCAAACATCGCAAAAATGGTTCCCGTTACAAAGACCGGTAAACTATGTTTTCCTAAAATTGCTAAAGGATGTTTCTGAGAGACATAAAACCATTTATTGATGCGCGGCAAAGAAAGAATGAGAAAGGCTAATGCAAGAACATGGAGTAAACGTGGCAAGCTTAAAAAGGTTTTATTAAAGTTCAACAATGGGGAAGACCAGCCAAGCCACCCCAAAATGCCCCACCAATTTAAGCGAACCCATAACAGCGCCAACAAGAGATACGCTGCCGCACAAACAATCCAAAAAGACTGAAAAGCGATTGTTTTTCCTTGTTTAAGCGCTAAAGTACTGGTCAATCCTATGACAAATAAGAATTGCCAAGACAAAGGATTTAAAAACCACTTTCCCTTTAAAGGATAAGAAGGAGGAGCAATTTTATAAAATCCGCAGATAAGATACAGTGTAAAGGAGCCCAAAAGCAGCCATTTTGTCTGCTTACAACTCAAATAAAGGATAAAAGGCGCAAAAAACATCAAAACGATATAAAGAGGAAGAATATTATTATATCCCAATTGATGCCCAAAGCTTAAGGTACTCAAAAATGCGATACCAGGCTCTTTAAAAAAGAGTCCCACATTGTTCATCGATAAAAGTTTTTCTGTTCGCCATAATAAAAAGCCAGCAAAAAAAAGACTTAACGTGACAAAAGTCGTAAAAAGATATGCCCCATAGAGCTGCAGAGCTCTGTACCAAAGTTTTCGGATAATAAAAGCAAAGGATTTTTGCTGTAACCGTCCATGAAAGCTTAACCCAAGAGCAATCCCTGAAAGCAAAACAAACACTTCTGCACAATCAGAAAAACCGAAATTTCTATGAGTAAAAGACTCATAGATCGTTCTGGGAATATGGTTGATGAAAATCGTCAATAAGGCCAAAGAACGAAAAACGTCAATGCGTGTATCACGATGAGAAGGTTGAGTATTATGCTCAAGAATACCTTGGTACTTCATCAGTGGACTCCCACACGTTGCACCCCCCTTGAAGTCCCATAAAAATGGTGCTTACCCTTATTGCCAACAAGCATGAACAGGATGAAATTTTAATTTTTAAGAGTCAAGTTTCATTTTAAGCGTTTATTTTTTTAAAAGCAAAAGTTTTTTAAAGGCAAAAGAACGAAAAGCGTCCATACGTGTATCACAACAAAAAGGCGACATATTATGCTTAAAAACACTCTCATTTCTCATAAACAGGCTTCCACACACCCACAAATCCTTTAAATTACGTGAAAATGGTGGTCACTTTCATCGCAAATAAGCATAATAGAATGAAACTTTAATTTTTAAGCGTTATTTTTTCTAAGAAACAGGGATTTGACATGACACAACAAAAAAATAAACCAATTGATCCACCTCTTTTCCCTCAGTTGATTTTAACACTTGATGTTCGGCGCAACACCCCACACACATTTTTGCAGCAAATTTTGCAAACAAAGTCTTTTGCATGCGTCATCCTCTATGATTCTGAAAGGTTGAAAGATGATGGCTCTTTTTTACAACAACAAGCGCAAACTTACGCAGAAGATATTCAACATCATGACGCAGCCCTTCTCATCGCTGATGACAGCCGCATTGCTGGGCGCATAAAGGCTGATGGATTACACATAGAAGATGATCTTAACGCTCTTGAAAGCTTCAAAAATCAGCAAAAGGAACAAAAAATCATAGGCTTTGGCAATCTACGCAATCGCCATAGTGCTATGCTTGCAGCGGAAACAGGTGTTGATTACCTGTTCTTTGGAAAACTCGGTGCTGATAAAAAACCCCAAGCGCACCCCCGCAATCTCCAGTTAGCAACATGGTGGGCAGAAATTATGCAAACCCCCGCCATTATCCAAGCAGGAAGCGATTTTTCAACCTTTGATGAAGTCTTAAAGACTGGATGTGAATTCATTGCTGTAGAAGAAGTGATTTTTGGGAACAACAACCCCTTAATACTGCTTAAAACAATGCAAGAAAAATGTGAAAACACCCCCTTGTAATATAGGAGGAGAATTTATAAATAAAGCGTTAACTTTCGTGTTTCTTATATAGAGAACATAATGGAATATATAAATAGGAGAAAAATTCGTTTCGTTCATTCACAATTCAATCAGATCGCTTCATCACGCAGTAAAATTTCCCATCATTTAGTCAAGTTTTCCCACGTTTCAATCAATTGAATGGAAGGTGACCGTCTCTTTTTGTGCATTGTATAAGAAAATGAAATCATAAAGCTATTTAAATTCAAATAGTTATAAAAATAAATCAACATTTTATATTAATAACCAGCGATATTGAAAGAATATAAACAGTGAAATATAGCGGCACCTTCGAAGACCTTAAAGATATAGTTAAAACAGCTGGATATAAAATCATAGAAACTAAGTTTCTATCACTTAATTCTTCTAAAGGATATCAGATCAAAACCTCCGAAGGAGGCGTTATTAATTGGTATGAAAGCACAGGAACAATCAACGTTCAAGGCAAAGAAAACATAAAACAAAAGTTAATAGAAGATTTAGCAAAGCATATAGAAGAAACATCAACGATTCCTTCCTCAAAAACTGCCTCCAATCCTTCAAATAAAAAAATTTTTATCGTTCATGGTCATGATTGTTATGCCTTAACGGAGCTTGAAAATGTTCTTCTCAAGCTTGGTCTCAAACCATACATCTTACAAAATACGAGTGGCAATGGTTTACCCATCATTCAAACTTTGAAAAAAGAAATTTGTGACAGTTCTATAAGTTTTGGTATTGTACTCCTCACGCATGATGACATGGGTTATGCTATATCTCAAGGTGCAGAAAAAATTCAACCCCGTGCACGACAAAACGTTATTTTCGAAATGGGCATGTTAGCTGCCGCACTTCCTCTTGAGAGGATTGCTATTCTACAAAAAGAAGGCATTGAAATGCTTTCAGATGTTGGTGGAGTTTACTACCTTTCTTTTAAAGAACACGTAAAAGAAACATTTCCCAAACTTATAGAGCGCTTACAAGAAGCTGATTTCTCTTTTAATACAGATACAATTCATGCATTAAAGTAAATTTGAATAATGCTTATGTTTATTTTTTAAAGCGCACACCCAAAACCACATGCCACCCCACCACATTCCACAGACACACTCATCCTATAGCACAGAGAAATGATCCACCCCCTACCCTTCTTCAAACAGCAAGCGATTGTGCAAATTTTAATGTTTAACTTTTAAGCGTCCAAAGTTCTTTTGATCTTAAAACTTAAGGCTTTTTAACCCTCTCAAAAAACACGAAGGCTAATGTCATGATTTTGACAATCATTCCAGAGAGATTTAAGAAGCGGATAGCCTCTCATAAAAAACAAATTTTGTAAGTAAAAAACTATTTTTATTGTAAATTTCCTGAAATTACTTTATGAATTAAAAGATGTTTTGGTCGCATACGCAACGACCAAGAGGGTCTTGAAAGCCCGAAAATCTAAACATGAATTTACCCCACTTTGTGGGTATCTCGGAATTCCGGGAGTTTTTGCTATGTCCAGGTGCTTTAAGCACTAAAAGCAAAAAAAGCTGATTAGATTTCAGTACTTTCAAGCTCCCGGAATACTCATGCGAGGGCGCTCGCAACCGGCGGGGAAAAATGCAATCTCAAAATCTTAATATTGATCTTTTTATTGGCAAAAAAATTCGTTTGAGACGAAAAATGCTAAAAATGTCTCAAACAACTTTAGGACACGCTTTAGGTGTCACTTTCCAACAAATTCAAAAATATGAAAAAGGCTTAAATCGTGTCAGCGCAGGGCGATTAATGGAAATTTCTGATATTTTGAATGTTCCCATTGCCTTTTTTTACGCGGATATCATTACAAAACAACAGCCCCCATACCACCATGATGAAATCGCATCAAACACAGAGGAATACCTGCTGCTCAAAAGATTTAGAGTTCTAACAACGGTAAAAAAGAAAGCCTTTTTACAGCTGATCTCTGATGAGAATGCAAGCTAACATCACACGGATAGCGTGCGCTATTCATAAGCATTCATACGTATTTTAAAAAGCAACCTCCATTGTAAGCATTTTTTCATTTTATGGGGATAAGCCATTGATATAATAGAAGATAAGCATCTTTACATACGATAACCCCTCATCATTATTATTTTTAACAGGACTGTATTATTTTTAACAGAACTGTTTTAAACAGTCTGTCTCTCGTCGACATTTATGCTACTTTTTTAACTTACCCAACCCTACCTTGAACCAAGACGAAAAACTGAGAGATAAAAAGTAATATAGAAATGAGATTCTTATACGGCTTGTAATGATGAAAAAAAAATGTGAAAATTCTGATCGGTAATGAGGAGAAAACACCATGATCAAGAGAAGCGTGAAGCTGCTCATCTTAGGCGTGATTGGGCTTGCAAGTTCTGCTGTAAGTTCAGCGGGAAACACTGAAGAAATCTCAAATTCTGAAAGCTCTTTCAATACGATTCAAGAAGCTTCAAACACTCAAGAACCCTTTCAGCCCTTAAAAGCTGGAGACTATGATCAAGCCTATGACTATTACATCCAAGGTTATTATTTAAAAGCTTTTCGTGAAGCACTCCGACGTGCTGAAAAAAATGATCCTTTTGCACAAACTCTTCTTGCCCGAATTTATATGGAAGGATGTGCTGTTCCTATTGACGGTGCGCGTGCTGCTTTATGGTTTGAACGCGCTGCAAAACAGGGGGAACCCCAAGCACAACTACGCTATGGACTTATGTTGTTCGATGGTCACTTTATAAAACAAAATCAAGAACTTGGTGCGCAATTCATTCAAAAAGCTGTCAAAGCAGGCGTCAAGGAAGCCTATTTTTATTATGGACAACTGCTTCTTTATAAAGCCTCACAGGAAAAACAAGCTCTCCCTGGTGTTTCTTCCCAAAGTCGTGAAAATGAAGCAATAGAGCAAGCCTTAAAATGGTACTTAAAAGGTGCTGCTCTTGGGGATGCTGATGCTGCTTTTTCTGCTGCAAAAATTCTTTCCTTAGGCACGTTAAAGCGACCAAAAGATGATCGCAATGCCCGCAAGCTCATGGAAGTAGCAGCTCAAAACAACCACTTAAAAGCTCAACTTCATTTAGCACAATGGCTTGTACAGGGGCGTGGAGGAGAAACAGATTTTCAGCGTGCTTTTCATTTACTTCACAGAAATGCCGTCAACATGATTGCACCAGCACAGATTTCCCTTGCAAGGCTTTATCGAGATGGCACAGGAACAAAAGGCGATATAATAATGGCAGCGGCATGGTATATGCTCGCAAAGGAGGCAAAAATGCAAGCTCCTGATCTTGAAATAATGCTCCAAGGCATGGATAAGGCACAACTAGAAAAAGCGCACAAAGAAGCAATAAAGCTCCTTCCTGTTTTTTAAAATACTCCTCTCTGCATCAAAAAGATAAAATTTATAGAAATTCCGAGAGATTTTGCTCTGTCCAGGGGCGATAAGCACTAAAAGCAAAAAGGCTGATTTGAGTTCAGTATTTTCAAGCTCCCGGAATACCAATGCGAGGACGCTCGCAACCGGAGGGGGCTTTAAAATGCGAGCCAAAAATCTTGATAACGACATTTTCATTGGTAAAGAAAACGCACTGGTATCATTTGCTTAAGCAAACAATATCCAATAAGCAAAAGAGCTAGGCTATCCCGAAAATTCCGCAAGCTCTATTTTTTCATTCTTTTTGCTTGGATGAAAAACACGCCGACTCTCAGTAAAAAGCTATTTTTTATTGCCAAGCCTCCGAAATTACTTTACATATTGAAAAGTGTCTTGGTCGCATACGCAACGACCAATAGGGATCTAAAAACCCGAAAACTCAAACATGAATTGACCCCGCTTTGCGGGTATCCCGGGATTCCGGGAGATTTTGCTATGTCCAAGTGCTTTCAGCACTAAAAGCAAAATGCTGATTTGAGTTCAGTGTTTTTAGACTCCCGGAATACCAACGCGAGGGCGCTCGCAACCGGCGGGGGCTTTAAAATGCGAGCCAAAAATCTTGATAACGACATTTTCATTGGTAAAAAAATTCGTTTGAGACGAAAAATGCTAAAAATGTCTCAAAAAACATTAGGTCAACATTTAGGTGTTACTTTCCAACAAATCCAGAAATATGAAAACGGCTTAAATCGTGTCAGCGCAGGGCGTTTAAAAGAAATTGCCGATATCTTAAATGTTCCACTTGTCTTTTTCTATGCGGACACCTCAGCAAAACAACAGCCCCCATACCCTCATGATGAAATCGCATCAAGTACAGAAGAATACCTACTGCTCAAAAGATTTAGAGTTCTAACCTCGATAAAACAAAGAGCCATTTTACAATTACTCTCTGATCAAAATGAAAGCTTTTAACATCATAATATAAGGCGCTACACTCTCTGTTCTTGACTTGCCTCCCATCCCTCAAAGGATAGAAGCCCCTTCCCTATCCGGTTGGGAAACAATCCGTCTTCTCAGAACAGAACTCTTTTAGCTTCCCATTTTATGTGTTTCATTTCACAAGATTATCCGGACAAGCTCCCCCTCAAATATTCACCACACACTCTCATAAAAACATCACATGTGCAAAGTTTTATGCCTTACAAACACCACACCTCAAACGATAGTATTAAAAAAAACAGAATAAACATTCATACGTATTTAAAAAAAGATAGCCCTTAAAAAGCAATGCTTGAAAATTTTTTTGGTCGATCTGGAATAACACTTAACACATCATTTTATAATGGTGATGGAGGACATGATCTTAACATGCAAACGCAAAAAATTGCTTTTTTATCATAATCACTAAAAGCAGCTGTTTATTAAAATATACGCCACCAGAAGCACTTCAAGCAGCCTTTACAGCTGAAACCATTATTCATTGATTAATTAACCGATTGATTAGATACCGATATGTTGTTAATGTGCTATAAGTAAAGTTGCTCTTAATTTCTGGAAGAGGAGCTTCGCAAATAAAGAGCAACAATAAGTAAGGGGAATTAAAGATGTTAAAATATTTATTGCTGTCACCGGTTGTGTTGGTGGCTGGTTGCGCATCTGTAGGCAATTATTCATCAAATTATGTTGATCAAAGTCTTACAAAGCGTCAGGCACAATTAGTTGCTAACAAATTTATTAGCGATATCAAGAGATCTCTACCACCAGCTACAACCACACTTCTTATAAAGAAAAATAATACAGCAGACAACTTTACTCCTTTATTTATCAATCTGTTGCGACGGAATGGATATAATGTGATCTATACAGATCAACCTCAAAAGCAACAAAATATGGGTGTAACTTTGAGTTATAGAATAAGATTAAATAGTAGAGTTATAGTGTCTCTTCTTCAGTATAATGTGAACGGAGAACCACGTGCTCATATAAGTACTCAGCCCAAATGAACCCGCTATTTAATGTAAACATTCTCTATATTTTACACGTAAAGACTTAAAAGTTCTTGCGAAAGGCAAAGAGATTTGCATCTCAATAAAAACCCTCATTTTTAGCCAGAGTGGATAAATTTTATTATAGATTGTGACAATACAAAATAGTGTAAATTATAGCTTTGAGATTTAAGAAAAGAAGAATACTAAAAATAATGAAAATGCCCCACACCCTAGTGAATTGTTACGCGAAGATGTAAATGCAAAACTTGGACTATCTGTGATTGAAGCAGCTGAAGAGTTTTCTATATCCCGTGTAGCATTTTCTAGGGTTTTGGTAAAAATCCTTATAACGACATTTTCAGCGGCAAATTCAGCGGCAAATTCATTGGCAAAAAAATTCGTTTGAGACGAAAAATGTTGAAGATGTCTCAAAAAACATTAGGTCAACATTTAGGTGTTACTTTCCAACAAATCCAGAAATATGAAAACGGCTTAAATCGTGTCAGCGCAGAGCGTTTAAAAGAAATAGCCGATATCCTAAATGCTCCACTTGTCTTTTTCTATGCTGATATCTTAACAAAACAACAGCCCCCATACCACCATGATGAAATCGCATCAAGTACAGAAAAATACCTGCTTTTAAAAAAATTTAGAGTCCTAATCTCGATAAAACAAAGAGCCTTTTTACAATTACTCTCTGATCAAAATGAAAGCTAACACCACGCTCTATCCCATGAGACACTATAATAAACTCCGTATTCACATATTCATCACATATTCTTAATTAAAAACACCTCATGGTTTTAGGGAACTTATATCATTGCCATCAATTATATTATTGCCATCAATGATGATATTTTACGACACAACGGGATAAATTTCCCCAAAAATTCTAAAAAATTTTTGTGCAAATTTTTAAAAAGCTTGCGTCTGAGCGCTTTTTATGGTCTTGCAAAGAACTGAAAAGCAAAAATACATAAAGGTCCTTTTTTACTTAAGCTTTTCTCTTTGCAAAAAGCAGGAGAAAGCCCATAAAGAGCACACAGGACCATGAGAGAGCCGCAAGGTTAATCAAAGGGATTTTAGCCCGAAAATAACAAAAGAGCTTGACTGTTAAAGGCAGCAAAGAAAAGCGCCATAAAAACAACAAGAGAGTTCTTTTTGCAAGAATAGAATTGGATAGAAACGATGAAAATTAATGGCAATGAAATTCGCCCTGGTAATGTGATCGAACATCAAGGAAGCTTATGGGTTGCTGTTAAATGTAACGCTGTAAAACCAGGAAAAGGTGGTGCATTTAACCAAGTTGAAATGAAAAATTTGATTGATGGTACAAAACTTAATGAACGCTTTCGTGCTGCTGAGACAGTTGAACGCGTGCGCCTTGAACAAAAGGATTTCACATTTCTTTATCAACAAGGGGATGCTTTGGTCTTTATGGATTCAGAATCTTATGAACAACTTGAACTTCAAAAGGATTTTGTTGGTGAACGTGCTGCGTTTCTCCAAGATGGGATGACTGTCACAGTTGAACTTTATCAAGAAAAGCCTATTGGCATCTCACTTCCTGATCAAGTTGCTGTCACAATTGCGGAAGCCGATCCTGCCATCAAAGGACAAACGGTTACCTCCTCTTATAAACCCGCCATTCTTGAAAACGGGATTCGTATTCTTGTTCCCCCCTTTATGAATGCTGGTGAACGTATCATTGTAGACACCAATGAGTTGATTTATTTGCGTCGCGCAAATGAAAAAGATAAATAAAGGAATAAAAAATGGCCCATTCTGCAGTCATGAATGTCATGGTGCAAGCTGCAATGAAAGCAGGACGCTCGTTGGTACGTGATTACGGTGAAGTGCAAAATTTGCAAGTGTCTTTGAAAGGACCAGCAGATTATGTCAGCCAAGCAGATCGCAAAGCGGAAAAAATTATTTTCAATGAATTAAGCAAAGCGCGCCCCAAATTTGGTTTTCTGATGGAAGAGTCAGAAGAAATCATTGGAGAAGATTCACAACACCGTTTTATTGTTGACCCTTTAGATGGCACCACAAATTTTCTCCATGGCATTCCTTTTTTTGCTGTTTCCATTGCCTTAGAAAGCCAAGGAAAAATCGTTGGTGGTGTCATTTACAATCCCGTGAATGATGAACTCTTCACCGCAGAACGCGGGTGTGGTGCTTTTTTCAATGACCGCCGCTGTCGCGTTTCTGCTCGACGCAGACTAGAAGATTGTGTCATTGCCACAGGAATGCCTCATTTTGGTCGCCCAAATCATGGAACCTACCTTATTGAATTACGTAATGTGATGGCAGAGGTTGCCGGACTTCGCCGTTTTGGTGCTGCTGCTCTTGATTTAGCTTATGTGGCTGCTGGAAGAACCGATGGCTTTTGGGAAGATAACCTGCAAATTTGGGATATGGCTGCTGGAATACTGATGGTTCGTGAAGCCGGTGGTTTTGTCACCGATAAAGAAGGCGGCAACAATATATTTCGCAAAAAAAATATCATTGCCGGCAATGAACACATTCGCCTAAAATTAGAAAGAGTTCTCAAAAAAGGCATTTAGACCTCATAGTAAGCTCTCAAAAGGACATCTTTTTAAAAGACAATACGAGTTCCTCTGAATACTCCTCATCACGCAACCTATCTCATCAAATTACACAATATGATGAAAAAATTCAGAAAATTGTGATGAGAGAGCTTATAAAACTTCGCTTATCTTAGCGCTGCCACTCTTGATTTAGCTTATCCGTTAGTCGAGCCGAGAGCTTTTGGAAAAACAATCTAAAAATTTGCAACAGAACACCCCGTATACAAAGGTTCACAAAACCATCACCAACGATCAAGCCCCCAAAAAAACCTAAAAATACAATTACAGTCTAGCCAATATTATTGACACTGTTGTTTCCTCAATTCCTCTGCAAACAAACCAGAAAACAAAAAGAACCATAAAAACAAAACGCTCTCAAAAACAACAAATACACCTGCTGCAAAAACCTCCCCTACTCTTCTTAAGAAATCACCCTTACACAACGCAAAAAGATTGGCTCTCAAAGCCTGCCCTCTCCTCTCCCATAAGAACTGTCACTATGCCTCTCAAGAGTTTTTACCACTGCATAGCAACAGAAATTTCAGCAAATCCACTGCACTCCACCCTCCCCCTTCATTTAATCGTTATCCAAAATGCCGATGAAATTCGCACGAAATTTGTAGTAACAAAAATCCTTTTTCTCAAAAATCGCCGCCTGCATTTCCCTCTTTAACTGTTCTTGATTATCTTTAACTACCTCTTCTAGGGCATTTACCTTCTCCTCATCAAAGATAATCTTTAATTTTTTTGTGAATCTCCTATTCCAACGAGCTGCTCCCCAAAAATCAACCGGTTATCACATTTCTCATTTGATGATTTCAACCATCTTCTAGCACCTGATGCGTAAGCCTTTTTAAACGTTAGAGTCCCTTCAACAATGGAAGAATCTGGTCCCATACTTGCATCATTATCTTTACACGTATTGATTGTATCTTTAACTATGGTATAAGAGCACCCCTTATCAAAAGCCATATAGCCCTTTTTTACTGTTTTAATGAGCTTCTTATAGTAAATAAAAGTCTCTCTCACCTTTTTATAACCATCGGAAATATCACACAATAACAACAGCACATCCTTTTTACAACATAGTAACGGTGCACATTGATCAGACAAAAAATTCCTGTGCTCTAACATTTTCTCTATCTCTTTATGTCTGGAATTATAGATATGTTGTCCCACAAAGTATCTGCAAATTTTTGCTTTTCATTCTTCTTTTTAGATAGTTTTTCTTTTTGCTGTTTGCATTCAGCTATAATCACATCATCAAGAACGTACAACAACCAATGAAGCAATAACATTGTAGGTTTATAATATTCTTTATTTGTATGAGTATTAACAAATCCTTTCAGAGAAATTCCATTCTCTTCCATGAATTTTCCTGCTTTTACATAATATTGCTCAAAAAGTGTTGTATTCAAAAGATTATATATTTTTTCAATCTGCTCATCAGTCAGTTCTGTTTCGAGTGCCTCCTTATACAATAAAGACAATTCTCTCTCCCCTTGCGCACAAATATTCTTTACCAATGAAGGTCTGTTCCCATGAGCTTTCATGCCTGCTCTAGGATTTTTTATCTCTAGTATATCCCTTTCCCATTGCCTTACTCCCTCATCCCATTGCTCAACCCACTCCTTTGATATTTTTTGCGTTTTTTCAAAAAGCCTTTGTTCCCCTTCTGCAATAATCTTTTCATATATCTCGCACCCTCGAACTTTCTGTTCAAATTGTTCAGTTAATTGCTTGTTACGATAATTTACAAATGCCAGCATTACAGCCACCCCACAAAGCACTATTACCATTGCTACAATTAAAAAAGCCTCCTTTGAAAATCCCCAAAAAACCACAGCTGCTTCAAGGTGTATACAAGCATAAAGATGAATCCTACAATCTTCACCGCCCATTTAAAAATGAACTTGATGGTGACTATCATTCGGGAGTTATTAGTTTCTTCCTTTATCGGATTATCAATTACCTCTTTTATTTCTTCATCCATTATTTCCCTCTTTTTGTTTGTGTAACCTTCCCATCGACTTCTCGGTATTGTGTCATTATGTGTATATGCGATTCACGGGATACCACATATTATGTTTTAACAAAATTAGTATACAAAATATAGATAGTTGTATTGATAAATGCAAACGATTTGTATTTTATTATACTGCTATTGTGTTTTATACGCTTTAAAGAAAAGCCTTTTAAAACCTCACAATGCATGATCTATGAAATATGGGAAAAAATACTAAAAATCTTAACACAGCAAAACATAGCTGCGTGCCCTCTTAGCTCTGTTTTGTAAAATCGATAAAAAACATCTCTCAGCCCATTTATCGGCTCTTTTTCCATAAGCCGGCACCATCACACATTTTGCCACCCTCTAATATTGCTACAGCCCTTAAAACTTGAGAGGATTCATAAGAAGCATTGTTCTTTCTCAAGTGTTTTACACCATACAGACTTCCCCGCTTGATATATGTAAGAGACATGATTTTATTGGTTCATCATACATAGGTTTGAAATAAGAAAATTTATAATTTTAGAAGCTCTCATCCAACGTGCAAAACAATGAATTATCCTTATAAATCAACGTGACAGTGCTGTTATGAAGAGAACTCCTTGCTCATCTTAATAGTCCATAGCGATTTAACTGGATATCGTTTTATATTTTGTACACAGATGAAGTATTTTTATAAAAATGCTTCATCTTGCGCAGAAAAAAGAACAGCCCGTTAAAAAAGAAAAGCATCTCAATGCTTGCCTTTCTTTTTTCCATGAGAGTTTCAAATTAATAAGCCTGTCTGAAAAGAGTGCTGTTTACGCCCTTAAAGATACTGCTCTTGTATCAAGATTACTTACTCAGATGAGAATTGCAGTTTAGCCAAATGCGCATAAACATTATTTTTTATAATGAATTGTGTGTTCCTTCTTCCACAAAAGCGCCTTTATCCATCACGAGAATACGATCAGCTTTTAAAATTGTTGCCAAACGATGTGCAATGACCAGGATTTAGGATTTTGTATCAATCCTTCTAAGGTATCTTGCACCAACTTTTCACTGTTTGCATCTAAAGCAAATGTTACTTCATCAAGTAGCAACATTTTGATTTATAATAATAATTCATTGTTTTATATGTTGAATGAGAATCCCGAATACCGTAGGATTCTCTCATTTCAAACCATGTTCCATGGTGAACCAATCAAAACCATGCCTTTTGCACTTTACAAGTGGGGAGAGCTCGCGTGAATAAAAAAACTATTAAGAAAGGACTTAAAATGCCTATAATAAATTATCTCAAGTGCCAAGGGCTGTAGCAACATCCACGAGTTGGCAAATATAATGATGGTGCCGGCTTGCAACAAGAGGGCTGCATTTCTTAAAATCGCCAGTGCAATACCAATGCGTTGTTTTTGCCCCCCCAGAAAGCATGGTACCACGTTCTTCTACTTGCGTATTCAAGCCATCTGGTAAAGCTTGAATAAATTCAAATGCATTGGCAGCTTTAGAAGCGGCCAAAATTTCCTCTCCATGGGTATGTTCAGTTCCAAAAAAAGAAGAAAAGTTTACAATTATTTTATTTCAAGTCTTTATACTCTAGGGAAGAAAGGATTTATGCATATATTCAAAATGATTTTTGAATTTAAAAACGCAACCACAATGATTTATAAGTGTTTAAGACCCATCTGTTTATGTCGGATGCGTTTTTGAATTAATATTTAAAGTGCACTCTTTGATAGGATAAAAAATCCATCCATTTGCAATCGATTTGTTTAAAACCTTTGTACCCCATAAAAAGGAGGCTTTTACATGCCAATATTACCAAAACGATTTTTGAATTTAGAAAGACGACCACCACGATCTACGAGTGTTTGGGAGCCACCTGTCCATGCCGGATGCGTTCTTGGATCAATATCTAGATTAAGAGTATCGCCTTCTTTTCCCCAAGTAGAGCGCGTCGTATATTGGGTTCCATCCGTCATAACAACGGTAATTTTATGATAATTGGGGTGAATATTCGCTTTCATGCGTCAAACCTTTTGCGTTTATAGAATGAAATAGCACTTATTTGTTTTTTTAAGTGCACTTCCTTTGTCTTTTTGATACATTGATTTAAAGTATTTATTTCTATAACTGAGCACGCATCAAAAAACAAGTGTTCAAGATACATCATTGTATCAAGTGTTACAAATCCAATACAGTGAGCAAAATTTTATGACATTACGTTATCGTTCAGAAAAATCGACAAAGTCTTCCCCTAAGAAATCTTCATTCTCTTCGCTTGCAATTTTTTTTCCCTATATTTTGCGCTATCGTTGGTTGTTTATCTTTGCTTTTCTAGCGTTATCTGTTGCTGCTCTTGTCACATTAGCTTTGCCTGTGGCTATCCGCCAAATGTTTGATCATGGGTTTTCTACTTCAAGCCATGGACATATCAATTTTTACTTTGGAATTTTGTTTATCTTAGCCTTGTTTCTCGCATTTGCTTCAGCAGCCCGTTATTACTGTGTTATCACCTTAGGAGAACGGATTGTTGCCGATTTACGGCGTGATGTGTTTGTCCATATTATGAAACTTTCTCCTGCTTTTTTTGATCGATCACATTCAGGAGAGATTGTTTCAAGGCTTCTAACAGATACCACACAAATAAAATTAGCTGTGGGCTCTACCGCCTCTACCGCTTTGCGTCAGCTGATTATCGTGATCGGAGCCGTCGTAATGATGGTGATCACCAATGCTAAATTGTCTTTGTTGGTTTTAGCTGCTATTCCTGTTGTGGCCATTCCCTTGGTAGTCTTTGGACGTAAAGTTCGCTCTCGTACCCGCGCGGCGCAAGATCGTCTCGCAGATGCCAATGCTGTTGCTACAGAGCAGGTAAGTGCTATTCGCACTGTGCAAGCTTTTACCGCTGAAAAACTCGTTACAATACGTTTTTCACAATTGATAGAACGTGCTTTTCAAACAGCACGTGCTTCTGTAATCTTGCGCTCCTTTTTTACGGGGTTTGCAATTTTTTTGGTTTTTAGCAGTGTGGTTGCTGTTTTATGGATTGGATCGCGTGATGTTTTGAATGGAACGATGACAGGGGGAACCTTAGGGCAATTTGTCCTTTATGCGGTTTTTGGAGCTTCTACTTTTGCGCAATTATCGGAACTGGGAGCAGAATTAATCCAAGCAGCAGGCGCTGCTGAACGGCTTGCCGAATTGTTACAAGAACAACCTACTATTGTAGCTCCTAAAAATGCTTTATCATTGGCGCAACCTGTTCGAGGTGAACTTGTTTTTGATCAGGTTGATTTTACCTATCCTTCTAGACCACAAGAGAAAGTTTTACGCTCGCTTTCATTTTCTGTAAAAGCAGGCGAAACGGTTGCTTTTGTTGGGGCTTCCGGAGCAGGAAAAAGCAGTATTTTTTCTTTGATCCTTCGTTTTTATGATCCAATAAGTGGAACAATTCGGTTGGATGGCATGGAAATTAATCGCCTTTCTTTACAAGATTTACGCAGTGCAATTTCCTATGTTCCACAAGATGTCGCCATTTTTGATGGAACATTGCGTGATAATATTATTTTTGGAACTGAAAATACCCATGAAGAGGAAATCCTTGTTGCCGCTAAAGCGGCTAATGCACTTGAATTTATTCAAGCTTTACCAGATGGCTTGAATACGCAAGTAGGAGAACGCGGTACCATGCTTTCTGGGGGACAAAAACAACGCATTGGTATTGCGCGGGCAATTTTAAGAAATGCACCCCTCTTGCTGCTTGATGAAGCAACATCGGCTTTGGATGCAAACAGTGAAAAGTTGGTGCAAGACGCTTTAGAAGGATTGATGCAAAATCGTACAACCTTGGTCATTGCACATCGTTTAGCAACAATTTTAAAAGCAGATCGTATTCTTGTGATGGATAAAGGCGCCCTTGTTGAAGAAGGAACGCATGCTGAACTTGTGGCAAAAAATGGCGTTTACGCTTACCTCGCAAAACTCCAATTTTCACCTGAGTAAGTGATCATGATACAAGAGCCGTATCTTTAAGGGCATAAACAGTGCTCTTTTCAGACAGGCTTATCAATTTAAATCTCTCATGGAAAAAAGAAAGGCAAGCATTGAGATGTTTTTCTTTTTTCTGCGCAAGATAGAGCATTTTTATAAAGACACTTCTGTGTACAGAATGTAAAATGATACCAAGTTAATCTCTATGGACTATTAAGATGAGCAAGGAGTTCTCTTCATAACAGCGCCATAACGGTGATTTATAAGGATAATTCATTGTTTTTCATGAAAGATCATAAATACCATAGGATTTTCTCATGTCAAACCCTCATAGTAAGTCAAACAAAATCTCTTGCTTGCTCATCACAAGCAGAGTTGGCGTGTGAAGTGAAACGGTACAAGAAAGGAATAAAATACCTCTCTTGCCCCTTTACATTCTAAGGGCTGTCAAAACATTGGGGCGCTGACAAAAGAGTATACGCTGGCAAAAAGTATAATAGGTGCTCGCTTGCTTGAGACCCTTATGCGGCTCACACTTGATAGGGTTCTAGGGACACAAGCTCTATCCTAAAGACTGACCACACTCTTTAAAAAAACTGAATATTAAAAATTTGCCCTCTCTCACCGCTCTAAACAATAGTGTTTACCGAAAATCATGACAAATTGTAATTCACAAATACACTTCTCTATTGCAAGAGTATCCTTTTATTCTCTTTCAAAAACACGAACACTTTTTGAATATTGTTTACAGATCCGTCTTATTGAAAAAGAGCAAAGATTTTTTTAGCACTTTTGGGCTTCTTATAACTTTTGTGTGAGAGCACATGAGAAACAGCGTTTATAATAAACTGGCTTTTGGCAAAATCGTAAAATTTTATCAAATTTATTGTTTGTAAATATCACCACGACCACTGTTCTGCTCTTGCAGACACGCAACCTCAAAACGACGTTCTCTTTACTCACAAATCGTCTCTCCAGCTCTCTCTTTCAGTCATAGCCCATAAAAATAAGGATAGAGTACTTCGATTAAACACCATCTTCTCACCCCCTCCAAGAGCCCCATATATTTTACAGCTCTCAATTTTATAGCACCCCCTGTCGTGCTTTAAGAAGGCATTTTAACGATGATAAGAACATGTACAAAGAGGATATATCTTTAGGGTCTTTATGTTTTAAAGCTTGCACTAAATCATAATTTTTTTGTATAGCGAGCTAAGCGTATGCAGAACTGACACCCTAACCATTTCAAACCATTCAGCTGTTTCAGGAACAGATAAGCCAAGTTTTACGATTATATCTTCAACCACGAATTCACCGAAGTACGGAGGATTTTCATCATTTTTTAGCGCTCCCTCTTCAGTGATCCTCTAGATAATTAACTCATTCAGCATCTATACCAGAAAAGCGAAATATTACATGCTAATTTTCCTTTACATTCATTAGCCAAGCCCCCTCAAAATAACCTTTTAGTGAATAGAGCTAAAAGGATAAGTCTTCAAAACCATTTGGTGATATAGCTATATCAAGAGCACCTAAAATACGACTTAGTTGCTCAATATAGGCGATTTTCCCCTTTTTATCGTATCAGTCTTGTAGAAGACTTTAAGTCTTTTATGCTTAAATCAAAAAATTATAATTGGATTATATTGCATAAAGATGCTTTTTCTCATTTTTCCATTTAACACACGATAAGTTACCATTTAGGCACGATGAGAAGCTTTCCCCTTATATCATGATTTCAGAACCGCATGAGAAGAATAAAAGATGATGTGGCTTAATAAGAGAGTTTGTTCATAAGCCGTTTGGGTGTCTCAAGGTCAAGGATGCCGTTAGGCGCAACTTGTAAAGGGTTGCCTTGAGGCTTAAGGACCCAAAGCTTGTTAGTCCCTTCATTAAAAGCGGATCTGATGTCATTATTTTGGAGAGCAATTATTAAGAATTTGAGAGGCAGACAGCCTCTCATTTTGATTTGTACGCAAACAAAGTGCACTCTATTTATTCAGGAAGAATAAGAATATACCCAGGAGGTGCTAAACGGAATAAGAGAGCGTCGTAACCCCACGCAGCAGACAGGAAGCAAATAGAAGAAACGCCTTCAAGAATTGTTAAGAATAATGCGTACGATATAGCGGCTTCATCTGCTGCTTCGCGGCGTTCTATAAGATATCCGAAAAAAAATAAAAAGCACCCTATTCCACTCACCGACCCAAAGACTTTTAATGCGGTATGAACCGGCCCACGTATGTTGAGCAAGATAATAAAAATTATGAAAGTAAATACTGTAAAGATCCCTTCGAATACCCCACGCACCATATTGCACAATTTTCGCATCATAATTGCAGAAAAGCTCTGTTCTGCGTATCGATTTTTTCTTTTGATGCTTGTATTCTTAGAAGATATACTGTTATTCTTAGAAGATATACCGTCCACAACTCCCCCCGTTTTAAGCCAAGATGCTATGAAGTTAGTTACTTTCAATTATATCATCAAAAAATACAAGAAAAATTTATCCATTTTAACGAAAAAATAGGTGTTTTATTGAGGTGCAAATCTATTTTCTTTCGCAAGAGTTATTCAATTCGTTCGCCAATAGAAAACTACCCCCATTGAAGAGGAAGCTATCCTGACGCAGAAAAGCTTCATAATCTGTATTCCAATCCGCTCAGAAATCGCAACTTTCTAATCTACCCGCTTAATCCACCTTTGAAACTGCAATAAAATAAATTCTGCTGATGACAAGTAATGATAACATGAAAAAGAGAAAATATCACAATATCAAACTCTTCAATACAGTATGAGCTTTATGATTTTCACTCAAGAAGTAAGTGCCCACCCATGAACGACACCATACTAAAGTGCTGTGCATTCACAAATTTCCTAGCATTATCTCCCCTTCTCGAAATTGCACCTCTCCCGCAATCTTATCTCTCGATAGCACCCATTAAAGACTTTTAAAAGGTCCAAGGAAAAAACTCTCTGAGAAAGCTTTCAAGCCTAAAATGTCCCCGCCATTCTTATCATGATGAGGGCGCAAAAAATCACGCAGAAACATGAAAAATCTCTCCGCATTTAAAAACAGAGCTTGTCCTTCAAGCGCACGCTTTTTCTTGTTCTTTTGTCCATTGTCCCAAAGCCGCAAGATGGTTCATCCGAGCGCGATGACGAAATGCCTTCTGTGCAACAGCAATATTTTCATCTTTTCCTGCCCATGCTTTTAAGGCAGCTGCTTGCAATGCTCGTCCATAGGAAAAGGTCAATTTCCAAGGCAATACGCCCAAAGAATTCATGGCAGATAAATGCGCCGTTGCTTCCTGATCAGACTGCCCTCCAGAAAGAAAAGCAATTCCGGGAACAGCGGCAGGAACAGTCTGTTTAAGCACTTGGATGGTCTTTTCAGCAACTTCTTCAACAGAAGCCTTGCGAGCATCCTTTCCATCAATCACCATATTGGGCTTTAAAATCATCCCCTCCAAAAGAACACGAGCTTCAAACAATTCTTTAAAGACAGCCTGCAAAACAGTGCGTGTCACCTCAAAGCAGCGTGTAATTGAATGCCCACACGATGGTCCATCCATCAACACTTCCGGCTCAACAATGGGCACAATATTGAACTCCTGACATAAGGCAGCATAGCGTGCAAGAGCTTGTGCATTTTGTCTTATGGCGCCTCTTGTTGGCAAAGTGTGTTCATCAATAGCAATTACCGCACGCCATTTAGCAAAACGTGCTCCCAAAGCATAATAGTCTTTTAGCCGCTCACGAAGACTATCCAACCCTTCGGTAATTGTCTCTTGGGGAAAAGCAGCCAAGGGTTTCGCACCGGTATCAACTTTAATCCCTGGCAAAGCGCCTGAATCCCGAATAAGATCCGTCAACATTTTCCCAGTAGATGCTTTTTGCCGAATGGTTTCATCAAATAAAATAACCCCAGAGATGGCGTTTTCCATCGCTTCTTTTGTACTAAAAAGCATTTCACGATAAGCACGGCGCTTATCTTCATTGGATTCAACACCAATGCTTTCAAAACGCTTTCCAATGGTCGCCGTACTTTCATCTGCCGCCAAAATACCTTTACCCGCATGCACCAAAGCAAGTGCAATATCTTCAAGCCGTTCATTCATAAAAAATTCCTCTTTATTTTGTCTTAATTTCTAAAAATGCGCAACACTATCAAAACACTCTACACGACCGTATAGTTTTTCTTTAACCTTCCCCTTCAAAGAAGCCCTTTAAGCCTGCATAAGGGCAAGAATACCAGGAAGGGTCTTTCCTTCCATCCATTCCAAAAAAGCTCCTCCAGCAGTCGAAAGATAAGTAAAATCATTGGCAACACCGGCATGATTAAGGGCAAAAACCGTATCGCCCCCTCCCGCAATTGAAACCAACTTTCCCGTCAAACTACGTTCTGCTGCATGGCGTGCAACGGCAATGGTTCCCTTATCAAAGGGAGACATCTCAAAAACACCAAGGGGTCCATTCCACACAAGAGTAGCAGCTTCATCTATCGCAGCATTGATATGCGCAATAGAGCGCGTCCCAATATCCAATATCATGCCATCTTGTGGAATATCTTCAATGTCATAAAGACGATGCGGTGCATCTTTTTCAAAGCGAAATCCAACGACAGCATCCTGAGGAAGCAGAAGGGTACAGTGACACTCTTGCGCTTTTTTAATGATTTTTTTTATCGTTTCCATCAATGCATGTTCACACAGTGACTTACCAACAGACACACCTTGCGCTGCTAAAAAACTGTTAGCCATGCCCCCACCAATCACGAGATGATCAACCTTTTCCACCAAATGATTGAGCACAAAAAGCTTGCTGGAAACTTTCGCTCCTCCCACAATGGCAACCACAGGGTGTGTTGGATTGCCAAGTCCTTTTTCTAACGCCTGCATCTCACCTTGCAAAGAGCGCCCTGCATAAGAAGGCAACAAATGCGTTATTCCCTCCACCGAAGCATGGGCACGATGAGAAACTGAAAAAGCATCATTAACATAGAGATCTCCATTATGAGCCAAAGCTTCTGCAAAAGAACAATCATTCTTTTCTTCACCAGCATAAAAACGAACATTTTCAAGCAGTAAAACACCACCATTTTGTAATGACTCAACTGCAACCTGCACCGTCGAACCGATACAGTCAGGAGCAAAAGCAACCGGCTGATTAATGATCTTTTCCAGCACTTGCACAACAGGACGGAGTGAAAACTCTGGCTCTACCTTTCCTTTGGGGCGACCACAATGAGAAAGCAGAATAAGTTTAGCACCACACTTTTGCAGCTCAACGAGTGTCTCTTTATGCCGCTCTAAGCGTGTCGTATCACAGACCTTACCCTGCGCCATTGGCACATTAAAATCCACCCGCACAAGAACACGTTTTCCAGTGACATCAACATCATCAAGTGTACGAAACCCCATCACTGCTTCCTCTTCACTTTCCATTGTTTCAAATAAAAACGCATCCAACAACCCTGCCCACTTTTCTTTCCACTTATCCCCTCTTTGCTTTTACAAGAGACCCACGACAGCCCATCTCTCACCCTCTGTTTGAAAAGCCAAAGCTTTCATCATCAAATGTACAAAAGCCACTCATTGCTCTTAATCTTCATATCCCATTGTGGCAAACAAATGCATTGGCTCAACTTGATCTCTATTAAAGCTTCCTTTTACTTCTAAGCAAAAGAATTTACATCTCCTGTTTCCTAACGTTTTCTCAAAAGGTGTCTCGTTCATATCTTACTTTTTCAAAGTTTACTCTTTCATGCAGGTTTTAAAAGCACGTATTGACCCAGTATTAAAACAAAACACATCATCAATATTTCAATAGCCTCTTCTCTCTAGCGCATGAGAACAACAGCCTCTATCTGTTTTTCTCAAAATTGCACAAAAATGAGACTTTTCCCTATAAAAAGGAGGACCCTGAGGTCCTCTTATATTGTCTTAGCAAAAGCCACTGCCGTATCACTCATACGGTTGGAAAAGCCCCATTCATTATCATACCAAACCAAAACGCGACAGAGCTTACCATCAATCACTTTTGTTTGATCATTGTGGAAAATAGCTGAATGAGGATTATGATTAAAATCACAACTCACAAGTTTCTCTTCTGTATAATCCAAAATGCCCTTCAAAGGACCTTGTGCAGCAATAGCAATAGCTGTATTAATTTCTTCGATTGTTGTGGAACGCTTAGCGATAAATGTCAAATCAACCACAGAAACATTAGGGGTCGGAACACGAATCGATACACCATCAAGCAATCCCTTTAATTCTGGCAAGACCAATCCCACAGCTTTTGCCGCTCCTGTTGAGGTAGGAATCATAGAAAGAGCTGCCGCACGTGCACGATAAAGGTCCCGATGCATTGTATCCAACACAGGTTGATCACCCGTATAAGAATGGATTGTTGTCATGAAGCCCTTTTCAATGCCCACCGTGTTATGTAAAACTTGTGCAACAGGCGCCAAACAATTGGTTGTACAAGAAGCATTTGAAACAACGCGATGCTCGCTGCTTAAAGATTGATGATTAACCCCATAGACGACCGTAAGATCTGCTCCTTCAGAAGGCGCAGAAATAAGAACACGCTTTGCCCCCGCATCTAAATGAGCACTTGCTTTATCACGCGCAGTAAAAATACCCGTACATTCCAAAGCAATATCGATATCCAAATCTTTCCAAGGCAATTGAGCAGGATCACGCTCTGCGCATACCTTTATTAAACCACCTCCCACATCAATAGCATCCCCTATCACCTTAACGATATCAGGAAAACGCCCATGAACTGAATCATAGCGTAATAAATGGGCATTTGTTTCCACCGATCCCAAATCATTAATTGCAACCACTTCAATATCTTGTCGTCCACTTTCCACAAGTGCACGTAAAATATTGCGACCAATACGACCAAACCCATTAATTGCAACACGAACTGTCATTTCACATGTTTCCTCATAAATTTTTTAAGCACAACATTTAAAACACAATAAATGGGTATTTCACCAATCCCAAATCATTAATTCCCACATTGTCAATATCTTGATCACTCACTCACTTATCCACAATAATGCACAAAATATGATGCCCTAAAACCACCCCATTCATGACAACACAAGCTGTCACTTTGTCTTTTCTTCTTTGATCTTTTCCAGCTCTTTTTCAACGGTGGCAACGACATTTTCCCAAGTAATACCAAAATGCGCATAAAGGGCATCAATTGTTCCACTTGCCCCAAAGCCCTCCATACCAATAAACACACCATCACAGCCAATAAAACGGTCCCATCCTTGGGCGACGGCAGCTTCAATGGCAACTTTAATCGGTGCATCTCCAATGAGAGCACGCTGATAGGAGAGAGATTGTTGAGAAAAAAGTTCAAAACAAGGCACAGAAACCACACGCGTTGGGATGCCTTTTTCTTCTAACACCGCATGTGCCTCCACTGCAATTTGCAATTCTGAACCAGAAGAAAACAGCGTCACTTGTGCATCATCGCTAGCTGTTAGGAATTCATAAGCACCAAGCATACAGAGATTTTCTTCTTCATACTCCTGACGCAAAAGCGGTAGATTTTGTCGACTCAAAGCCAAGGTAGAAGGTGTCCCGCGTGCTTTCAAAGCCAATTGCCAACACTCGACTGTCTCCATAGCATCGGCAGGACGGAACACAAAATGATTAGGCATTGCACGCAGGCAAGCCAAATGCTCCACGGGTTGATGGGTCGGACCATCCTCACCAAGACCAATAGAATCATGAGTCATGACATAAATCACCCGCAACCCCATGAGAGAAGACAAACGCATAGCAGGACGCATATAGTCAGAAAAGCATAAAAAGGTTCCCCCATAAGGAATAAAGCCGCCATAAAGGGCAAGACCATTCATCACAGCTCCCATTACATGTTCGCGAATTCCATAATGCAGATAGCGCCCTGAAAAATCTTCAGCAGAGATACTTTTCATCTGGCTGCTTTTTGTATTATTAGATCCGGTTAAATCAGCCGAACCACCAATAGTTTCAGTAACGACTTCATTAATCACTTCAAGAGCCATTTCCGAAGCTTTACGCGTAGCAACAACAGGGCGCTCTTCAACGAGTTTTTGTTTATAAGTATCAATAGCACCATCAAATCCGCCCACGAGATCGCCCCGCATCAATCTTTCGAACTCCACACGCTCTGAAACAGGAAGATCAGCAAATTTTTCTTCCCATTTTTGGCGTTTTTTAGCAGCATTGAGACTAGCCAAGCGCCAATTATCAAGAATATCGGCTGGAATAACGAAAGGCTCAGCATCCCACCCTAACGCGATACGGGTTTCAGTGATTTCTCGTGCGCCCAAAGGAGCTCCATGAACTTTATTGGTACCCGCTTTATTGGGTGCTCCAAAACCAATTGTTGTTTTACAAGCAATCAAAGTTGGTTTATCGGAATTTTGTGCCGCCTCAATAGCCCGCGCAATTGCTGCTTGATCATGCCCATTGACTTTATGTGTCTCCCAACCAGATGCCTTAAAACGCGCAATCTGATCTGTACTGTCAGCAAGGGAAATCTCTCCATCGATAGAAATATTATTATCGTCCCACAATACAATAAGCTTATTGAGTTTCAAATGACCAGCAAGGGAAAGTGCTTCTTGAGATATCCCTTCCATAAGGCATCCATCGCCCACCAACGCATAAGTGTAATGGTTGATAAGATCACCAAAACGGGCATTTTGCAAACGCTCTCCAAGAGCCATCCCCACGGCATTAGCCAACCCTTGTCCAAGAGGACCAGTCGTTGTTTCGATTCCTGCCACATGCCCATATTCTGGATGCCCGGCAAGCTTTGCTCCTAATTGGCGAAAATTTTTGAGATCTTCAATGCCAATATCTTCATAACCAGAAAGATACAAGAGAGCATAAAGCAACATAGACCCATGTCCTGCTGATAACACAAAACGATCACGGTTAGGCCAGCGAGGTTTTTTGGGGTCATGAGCAAGGAATCTTGTATAAAGAACCGTAGCAATATCGGCTGCTCCCATTGGCAAGCCCGGATGACCAGAATTTGCTTTTTCAATCGCATCAATAGCAAGAAAACGGATAGCATTGGCCATCTGATTCTGTTGGTGGGTGTTTGTCATGAATACTCGACCATTTCGTTAAATACGTTATTCTGTTGCTTTTTCCGTATTCTCTTAAAATTCTCAAGAAATACTATTTTCTAACCATTAGCGTGAGACTTTTTGCCACCACTTCAATAATATTAATAACATTCCCCTCACGCGTTCTGTATATCCATGTCATTTATGCCAATACGCGCAAAAAATCCAGCTTTTAATTTATATCTATCCCCTGCTTTGCTTGCTAAAATATCCTACATACTTAAAAATAAAATGCACACAACACAAGAGTGAAAGTGATTCGTTTTTGCATAACACATTGATAAAGGATACAATTACCCAAAGGATAAAAGCAATGAACCAAGAGACTACAGTTCTACAAGATGCTTTAGAGCACCTAGAAAAGGCACTTAGAACTTTAGAGATCACCATAATAAACCGCAATGCCGTTATTGATAAAAATAACGAATGGGAAGAAGAAATCCAACGAATGAATGCTGACCGCAGCCATCTTGCCCAAGCGCTTGACAAAGCTGAAGCCCAAATTGAACGCTTAGAGTCCGTAAACAAAGAAGTTTCCAAACGTCTTATTAAAGCAATGGAAACAATTCGTGTTGTCATTGATAGATAAAGGTTTGAATGTATGGAAACTGTTTCCGTTACCATTGATGGTAAAGTTTATCGCATGGCTTGTGACAAAGGACAAGAACGTCGTCTTATTGCGCTTGCTGCTCAATTGGATCAATATATCACACATTTAAAGAACAATTTTGGTGAAATTGGCGACCATCGTTTATCGGTTATGGCTGGCATAATGATTATTGATGAAATGGAAGAAATAAAACGAGAAAATAAAAAATTACAAGAAGACTACAATACTCTTTTACGACTCCACAACGAAAGAGACCGCACCATGGGGAAAATTATGCGTGACACCACACAACGCATTGAAAATCTCACCAACCAATTGCTCAAAGATGATCAAAACCGCACAAACCTTCAAGAACAAGAACAGGAACAGGAAGATTTCTAAAAGGTACATCAGCGCGTAATAAACCAGAGATTTGACTTGTCCGCCACATCTCACAGGATAAAAATTCTTAAACCCACACCAGTGTGTAAACAGTCTGGTTTTTTATAGGAAGGATTCCAGCTACTCACGACTTATGGGATTAACTTAAACCTCAACAAGAAAGCCCTACCCTGAATATTTCACCTCCGCACAAACGCTTCCTATATCAAGGAGACTGCCTTATATCACCACATTTCAAATGAGATGTCTTTTAACCGCGCAATAAGATAACAAAATCAACATCATTGTAAAAAAATCATATAAATGACAACAGCAACAAACAAATAAAGCACCCTTCGAAAAAAAGAGCTATATTCATGTTCCCTATGAATGCATGCCCAAAAATCCTTGCCCCTTAGATAATATCAAGCAGATTCAATATATATTAAAAAATAACCTTATCTATTATACCGTAAAACACCGCTATTTGATACTATAAGCACCATGGAGTCTTTGCACCTGAGATGTCCATCCGATGAAACCCACCGAAAAGAACCGTATCATTTATAAACCAGCGTGAATTAAGTATTTTCATCCTTTAGAGCAAGAAAAAAGTCAAAACCGAAGAGTATGTTAATCTCATACAACCTCAAACATCATAAACAACAATAATAGCTCTTGAAAACATCCTCTACCGCTATTTTTATCCTTATAACAAATAATCCATATTCCTCTCCCCACCACCCAAAATCTCCAAGCTTAATAAAAGAGCAAGTCGGCACCATCATTATAACCAGCCCTCAATATTGCGACAGCCCCCTTGGCTCTTAAAACGGTTCATAAGAATTATGCCTTTCTTGTACAATTTTTACCCACATGTCCCACCCGCTTGTGACGTACAAGCAAAGAGTTATAATTAACAAAACATAAATAAATTTAAGAGAATCTTACGGAATTCGGGGTTCTAATTCAAGTTTAATAACGATAAATTATCATTATAAATCAATATGTTGCAAATGCTTCGACAAAGCATATTTTAAAAACACATTCACCCATCACTTTTTCTCATAACATACCAGTACGATTTTTTAGGCACATAATTTTAATTTTATTCAATTCTGTTTGCAAAAGTTTAAAATGGGAAAAATTTCAAGGCTCTTATCCAAAAAGCGAAAGAATGAACTCTCATTATCAATAAACATCTCGCTCGTATAAACATCAATAAAGCAATCCCCAATCTGTCTCAATGAAATAAAAGGGGGGCTCCCATTAAATGCCTACCGTAAAAGCAGTTTCCTCAGAACTAAAAAAAAATCAACAGACAACATCACCGCATCTGCTTCCATCCCCAAACTGGACGACCTAATGCAACACCTTGCTATCTTACGATAGGAGATAAAAGAATAATGGGTCTATGGAGGCATTCACAAGAAGCGCACACCCGTTGTTTTTAAAGCCTGTTCAAAGGCGCATGAAAAAACACCATGCGTAAACGGCTCAAATCCCTTTCGTTCCATCTTGAGAGACAGAAGCAATACGCAAGAGATTTGTCGCACCGGGCGTTCCAAGAGGAACACCGGCTGTTACAAGGAAACGATCCCCTCCTTGGCAAAAGCCTTCCTGAAATGCAATGGCTGCTGCTCGATCAACCATATCTTCTAAATTGCGAGCATCTTGCGTGACCACACAATGAAGCCCCCAAACTAAAGCCAAACGCCTTGCTGTTTCCACAATGGGCGATAAAGCAATAATCGGTCTATTAGGGCGTTCACGAGAGGCGCGCACCCCCGTTGTTCCTGAAGCCGTATAGGCAACGATAGCGGATAGAGCAAGTGTTTCAGCAATCTGACGCGCAGCAAGAGAAATCGCATCCGTTCCTGTTGATTCTGGTGCTGGATGTTGTGCTCCAACCTGAGCGGCATAAGTGTGATCCTGTTCGATTTGTCGCGCGATTCGGTCCATCATAAGCACAGCTTCTTCAGGATAGCGACCAGAAGCAGATTCAGCAGACAACATCACCGCATCTGTTCCTGCATAAACTGCTGTAGCAACATCCGACACTTCTGCGCGTGTCGGAACAGGAGATGTAATCATTGATTCAAGCATCTGTGTTGCCACCACAACAGGCTTTCCTGCTAAACGACAAGCTTTTATGAGCTCCATCTGAAGTGCAGGGACCTTTTCCAAAGGCATTTCCACTCCAAGATCACCCCGTGCAATCATAATACCATCGGATACCTCAATAATTTTCTCTATATGCTCCAAGGCTTGAGGCTTTTCGATTTTAGCCATCAAAGACACCTTGCTTTTCGTCAACTGACGCACCGCCATAATATCTTCTGGACGTTGAATAAAAGAAAGAGCAACCCAATCAACAGGCTGCTGTAAAAGAGCCTGAAGATCCTCCTTATCTTTTGACGTCATTGAATCAAAAGGCAAAATTGTATCGGGAAAACTGACACCCTTTCGATCAGAAATACGGGTTCCAGCAACCACGCGACACTGTACAGAATGACCATCACAAACTTGCGCACGCAGTTCCACCCTTCCATCATCAATCAACAACCGGTCCCCTGGTTTAATCGCCGAAAATACATCCTCATGAGGGAAAAAAACACGCTGTGCATCACCAAGAACATCGCGATTATCTAATGTAAAGTTTTGTCCAACACGCAAATCTTCTTGACCCTTAGCAAAACGCCCCACACGCAGTTTTGGCCCCTGAAGATCCACCAAAATACCAATGGGGCGTCGAACTGTTTTTTCAACTTCTCGTATAGACTTGACCAAATCACCCATCATATCACGATCAGTATGGCTCATATTAAGACGAAAAACGTCTGCTCCTGCCCTAAAAAGCTTCTCAATCATCAAACGAGAAAAAGAAGAAGGACCAAGAGTCGCAATAATTTTCACTTTACGTGCACGTTTCACGGTGGAGAATTTCCTGAAAGAGAAGGTATAACTGAATTGTTTAACAAAGACTCATCCGTCAACTGGATCATCCAACTGGTTTGATTTCCGGTATCGATTTCTTTAAATTCAGCCTTTTGATATCCTCGAGGGAAACAATCATGAACGCCTTGAATGGTAAATTGGCTATCTTGCACACACATGGTTACAGAGCCTGCCCAGTTCCCCTTTTTTTGTGCCCCTTCCGCATAAAAATAATAAAACCGTGAAGCAAGAGGCCCCTCAATTAAGGTTTTACACTCCGTCACGGGTACCGTCCACCAACCTTCGCTCACCCATCCTGAAAATGTACGATATCCAAGAGCAACCCCTACAGACTGTTGGGTTGTATTACAAACCCTAAAGTCAGCTTTTGCAAAAACAACAAGGGGAAACAAGAGCAAAATGCTCAAGAAAAAAACCTTAAATCCTTTCTGAAGCACCCAATATCGTTTTTTTAAAATCACAAAACTTCCTCTATAATGTCAAATTCTCAAAACAAATTACACACTTCTTTTTCAAAAGCTTTTCAAGTCTAAAACGTATATTTTTATATTTTTCTTTTTATAGCCCTTTTATCAATGCATATTCTTAAAAATTTTACAAAATATTTAAAGTCAATTTGTAAAAAAGCTGTGTAGCTTGATTTACTTTATTGTTTTCAAGCTTTTTTAACATAAATTCGTCGTCGAAAAACAACTTAAAATATATAACTTGGAGAAAAATACAATGAACGATACAGTAACCGATCAAACACACGCTATATCCGTAAACCAATTACGCTCTTTTATCGAACGTATTGAACGACTAGAAGAAGAGAAAAAAACCATTTCTGATGATATTAAAGACGTTTACACTGAACTTAAAGGCTCTGGTTTTGATAGTAAAGCTGTTCGAAGCATTATACGGCTGCGTAAAAAAGAAGAGCATGAAAGAATGGAAGAAGAAGCAATCATTGAACTTTATAAAAATGCGCTTGGTATGAATTAAAACCATTGATAACATTGGAAATTTTTTTAAGAAAAGAAAATACAAAAAAAATGGCAAAAAACAAATGAATGTATAAAAATTTCACCCAAACAATAAGCCGTTTGTGTAACTTGTAACGAGACTATCGATCACAGAATACACAATATTGCAACAGCCCTCACATTTAAAAGGATTTATACAGAGAATTTTTATTCTTGTTCTTCAATCATTTTTATCCACATAAACCCTCACTTGTATGCCAACCTATGCCAACCCAGTTTGTGATGTGCAAGAGAGGTGTTTTTATGATTAAACATCAATAAATTTGAAATGAGAAAGTCTTCCGATATTGAGGACTCTCTTCCTTCAAATTGAACAAAATGAATTATGATGATAAATCAATTCATTATCTACAAAAAGAAACATATGAAAGCGGTCAGCAGTTGAAATCCGCTAAATGAGAGTCTGAGCTGTTTACAAAAGAAGAGCTGGTTAAGGATCTTTATCTTTTAGGATAGGCAGAAATTCGGCATATTTACACATTTGATAAAAAGCCCCTTGATAGAACTTTTAATAAAACTTTATTCGAATCTATTAACCGACTCATACAGATCATTGATTCGAGAGGTTAGAATGTGATCTCTCCATTTTCCAGAAATCATCAAATAGTCTTTGGCATAGCCTTCTTTTTCAAAATGAAGGCGTTTTAATAAACGTTCGCTTTTTATGTTCTCAGGTCTATAATTTGCCATCACTCTATGCAGATGATAAACATGAAAGATATGCCGTATTAGAGCCGATAAACTCTCAAACATAAGACCTTTACCTTGTTGTTTTTCATCAAGAGAAAAACCAAGATGACAAGCTTGAAAAACACCCCGAACCACATTTGTAAAATTCACAACACCAATGACTGTGTTTTCATTTTTTAATCGTACGGCATATCGGTATGCTTGTCCTTGTGCACTTTCATAAGCAAATGCATTAGCTCGTGTTTCCCAAGCTGTTAGGCTGTGGTAACCATCAGATCTAACAGGTTCAAAAGGACGCAGATGATTCGCATTACGGAGGGAATAAGAAGACAGTTCAGCTGCATCTTCTAAACCGATCAATGTAGAAATTGTTCGCTTTGTTTTAATTGCTATCATTTTCTCCTCCTAGAAATGTTACAATAACACGTTGATTTATCCTAACAAATCATCATTTTTAAACTTAAATCATAACGTCGAATACAGTAAGCTTTCCTCATCACAACACTTCTCACGTTAGAATCAATGAAGATCATTTGCTTTTCCGTCATAAGCAAGGTTGGTGTATTTAGGATATAAGGTAAAGATAAGGGAATGTTTCTTATGAATGCTCTCAAGTTCCAAGGGGGCTGTAGCAACATTGGGGACTGGCAAAGTATGCAATGGAACTGGCGTACTTCCATATACGAAATTTTGAAAAAACTCACGGCAAAGGTAGTTTTGTTTCTTTGCCTTGTAAACGAAGAGCATGCTTGTTTTGCGCTATCATATCACTGCTCCCCCGTATAGAAATCCCAATGACCATCACCTTGAAATGCTATATGTTACAGTGCAATCTAAAAAGTCTCTGCCATAACTCGTCAACAGCACTGTTCCCGCTAAATCAGCCACAAACTCTTGTAACAAATCAAAGAAAAGCGATGATGCAATACAAATCTTTTAAAGTTTTTTAGATATTATCGTGAACACGCTTCCATTTCTTCGCGTAAAATTTCAAGTTCTAGCCATTCTTCTTGCTTTTGTGTGCAAGTATTTCTCTTTTTTTCCAACGCTGTTGATAAACGCTCAAAACGTTCTTTATCGCGGCAATAAAGGGTTGGATCAGAGAGCTCTTGCTCAATTTTTTTGATTTCGTCCTGTAAAACAGCAATTTCTTCAGGCAATTTTTCCAATGCATAAACCTGCTTATAAGACAATTTACTTCGTGTTTTTTTCTCTCGCCCTATCAAGCTATGATCTATTGATGTATCCTGTTTTGAAAGCTCTCCCGCATGAGATTTTGAAGGTGCTTTACGCTGCGATAATTCTGTTCTTTTGCGTTGTAAGCGAAGAGCATGCTGGTTTTGCGCCATCATATCACTATAGCCGCCCGCATACAAAACCCAATGACCATCACCTTGAGGTGCCAACATATGCGTTACAGTACGATCTAAAAAGTCTCTGTCATGGCTGACCAACAATACTGTCCCCGCAAAATCAGCAATAAATTCTTGCAACAAATCCAAAGTTTCCATATCCAAATCATTGGTCGGTTCATCAAGAATCAAAAAGTTTGCAGGACGAGAAAGAAGTCGTGCAAGCATGAGGCGTGCTCTTTCTCCCCCTGAAAATTCTTTAAGGGGAGTGCGAGCTTGTTCCGGTAAAAATAAAAAGTCTTTCATATAAGAAACGACATGCCGCTCCAGCCCATTGATCACAAGAGTATCACCTCTTCCTCCCGTTAAATAATGCGCTAAAGTTTCTTCTTCATTTAAAATACGTTGCTGATCAAGCAATGCCATAGAGAGGTTATAGCCATGCCTCACCGTTCCACCATCCACGGCTTCTTGCCCAATTAATACAGAAAGGAGCGTTGTCTTTCCGATACCATTGGGTCCTACCAACCCGATTCGATCACCACGCTGAATGCGCAAAGAGAAATCTTTCACGATAATGCGATCACCATAGGATTTTGAAATTTTCTTTGCTTCAAGCACCAATTGCCCAGACTCATGACTTTTCGCTGCTGTCAAAAGTGCATTTCCAGGCTGCCCTTTATAGGTTTGATGACGCTGTCTTAAGTTGTTTAATTCGCCTAAACGCCGTACGTTACGCTTACGCCGTGCACTTACGCCATAACGTAACCATTGCTCTTCACGAGCAATTTGGCGCCCCAATTTATGCTGCTCAATGGCTTCTTCTTGCAACGCCTTATCACGCCAACTTTCAAATTCTGAAAAACGCTTTTCCAGTCTTTTGGTTGTGCCACGATCAAGCCATACCGTTGACCGCGTAACATTTTCTAAAAATCGCCGATCATGGGAAATCACCACAATCGCTGAACGCAAAGAAGATAAAACAGCTTCCAGCCATTCAATGGTTGGTAAATCAAGATGATTGGTTGGTTCATCTAAGAACAAAATATCGGGTTTTGCAGCAATGGCCTGTAACAATGAAACACGCCGCTTTTCGCCTCCCGAAAGCGTTTCCAATTTTTCCGCCCCCGAAAACCCTAAATTTGTGCGAAGCGTATTGATCCACTGGACATCAGATATATCGTCCAGCCCCGCTTCCATATAAGCGTTAATATCTTCAAATCCTGAACAATCCGGATTTTGTGAAACATAACGGAGCGTCACTCGCGGGTGGCGAAAAATTTCGCCACCATGAGGCTCTAATATTCCCGCGGCAATTTTTAACAGAGTTGATTTTCCACAACCATTACGGCCGACCAGCGCAATACGCGCCCCTTGCTCAACCGATAAAGAAGCTTGATTGAGCAAAGGCGTTTTTCCAAAATTTAAGAAAATGCGGTCAAGCCGCAGAAGCGGCACCGCCATTAACGAACGCGGTGCGGACAAGGTGCTTTATACATCACCCCTCTTGCATCACGGTAAGCACACAATTGCCGTACAGGAACTCTCTGTCCACAAGGTGCTTGGTAAACATGCCCTCTACGACCGCGATACGTGCACAATTGTGATGCCTGTCTTTGTTGTTTTCTTTGATTTGCAGCTGCACCTGTTACTGTTCCAGCCAAAGCACCAAATGCTGCACCGGTAAGTGCTGCTCCAGGCGTACTTCCAGCAATAGCAGTTCCAGCCAAAGCACCGATTGCTGCTCCTCCTACGCCGTAACGTGCAACGCGTTCATCGTTTGTGGTACAAGCAACTGAACTGAAACCAATGGCTGAAACAACTGCCACTTTAAAAATTGATTTTAACATATCAAAACCTTTCCTTCTCAAGATCAATACATAATATATTGTTTATGTCGGCACTTATAATCACTAGTCCTCCCCCTGCCTTATTCAAAATATATTGGAAGAGCTTTATGGAATAGGCACAGACGCTAACAATATAGCTTTTCCAGAACCTAAATGGCAAGAAAAGGTTCCACAAATACGGTTAGAAAGTGTTAAAGAAGAGCCAAATGACACATTTTTGTCACAAACTGGCCATTTTACCCCTTTAAGAGTTAAACCTTTTAAATCAGAAAAACCGATAATACTAAACAAACATCCCTTAGGCAAATCATACGAACAAGGTTTTGACAAAACCGGCCAACCTTCTTCCAAACCGCTTGTCAACAACACTGAAATACCCCTTTCAGCCATCATCAACGCTTGCGTCATATGAGAAAGGCTATGATCACTTCGCTCCCCTCCCAAAGCACCGCACAAAATAAGCTTTTTAGCGCCATTTTGCAACGCTCTTTCACATGCCAGAGCACTATCTGTCATATCTTTATCAGAGGGAAAAACTTCACGCGGAACATGACTATATTGACGTATTAAGTTCTCATCTGATGAATCAAAGTCCCCTAACCACAACTCAGGCGTCACATTAAGCGCTGCCGCATGACGCATACCACCATCAGCAGCAATTACCCGACTGTTTTGAATTTGATTAAGCAAACGATCAGTGATATGAACATCCCCATTTAATAATATCGTAAATGTTGTCATGCCATACTTTGCCTTTCACAAAATTTTCTTTACAGTGCATCTTTTTATAAGTGAGAGTCATTTTTTATAAACAAAAAGCGTGATATAGCCAAACGAATCCTTATCCCTAATGCCTTTCTTAAAGAAACATACGATATAAAGATACAAATGCAATTTGCCAAATTACTCCGCAGAAATAATGTGCACCATGGTCCAACGCACCCCATTTTTCACCGCAATTTTCTTTTTCGCTCTTGCCTGTATAAAGCAACTTTCATAAGTTTAACGTTTCTCCTTTCAGCTTGTCATACACCCTTTTCTCAAAATGATAGGTTTTCTTCCACTTCTTCTAAAACGATCAAACGTACCAACAACCACAATATCTATGTCACATTAAGCGCTCTGCAACACCCACGTATTTTGCAAATGTATGGTGGCGCTTATCATGATGCAAAACTTGAACACCTTTTAGCAAAGATTGTCCGTAAACTGGCAGTTGCATCACATAGTTCTCATCAAAGCTATTCTGTAACAATTTTAAACTCAGAAACTATCAACGCTTTTGCGCTCCCCAACGGCTCGATCTACATCACTCGTGGTATGCTGGCATTAGCCAATGATTCTTCAGAAGTTGCAGCCATTTTAGCCCATGAGATAGCACATATCAGAGCCAATCATGGCATTTTACGCCTGCAAAAAGAAGCCCAATTAAAGATGACAAATCACATGTCTTCACGTCTTCTTTCTTCTATTGGCAAAAAACTTCATAACCCTATGCAAAACAAGCAACAACTCGCGCAATTTTCCCGCAATCAAGAGCTGGAAGCTGATTCCATTGCGCTCGAAATGCTCCAACAATCAGGATATGATCCTTTTGCTTCACCACGCTTTCTTCAAACAATGGAAGCCTATAGTGCTTTTCGTAATATCTCTGGCTCCCAAAATGCCTCTCTAGATTTTCTAGCCTCTCACCCAACTACCCCTCAACGCATTCGGCTTGCGATAAAAAAAGCGGGTAAAATCAGTAAAGGGAATAGTAAAATATCTGATCACGATTCTTTTCTCAAAAGCATTGATGGCATAATTTTTGGAGGAGGCTTTTATACAGGTTTTGTACGAGGCAACCAATTTATTCACCCACAATTGCGCATAGCTTTTTCTGTTCCAAACAATTTTACAATAGAACATTCAGCACATACTGTTTGGGCCAGTGGACCAGATAAAATTGCGATTCGTTTTGACGCTATTCCACATCCTGCTGAAATATCTGCGAGTGATTATTTGAAAAGTGGCTGGATTATCGGTCTAGACCAATCATCTATCCGCCCCATCACAATTCAAGGGCTCCCCAATCAAGAATTTATGCGTCAAGAATCCCAAAGCCAAAATTTACTTGGAGCAAGGGCCCATGCTACCAATGATCAATGGCAATTTGATGTGGTTGTCATTCCATTCAACAACCACATCTTTCGTTTTTTGACGGCCGCTCCACATAATTCTCGAAATTTTGCAGAGGTTGCCCAAAAAACGCTACAAAGCTTTCATTCTCTTTCATCTTCACAGTTAAAAAAATTGCAGCCCTTAAAAATCCGTGTTGTCCGTGTTAAACAAGGAGAAACCGTTGCCAATCTTGCAGATAAAATGCAATACACACCATATAAAGAAAAACTCTTTCGCATCCTCAACGCCCTCTCACCAACGCAAACTTTACCCGCAGGTACAAAAGTGAAAATTATTACAGAATAAGCCTTTCTTCTCATCCGTTACAGTTTTGATTCTTTTCTGCCTGTATCACGCCCTCCCCCTTAAAGCATATTCGAAAATAAAGAGGAACACTTTAAAATCCAACTTCATCATGCCTTTATAGTCCTCCGTTTGATATATATATATTTCCTCCAACTAACAGCCCCCTATCTTCCTCTGTTTATCAGTAGCGCTCCCAAGGAGGCATATTCCTAAACAAATATGAACATCCCCTAAAACTGACTTTATCATATTCTCATATGCCCCCACTTAATATATTCTCTTCCCCCCAAAAAGCCTTTCACTGCTTATATATCGTAAGCATCTTCTGAATGAATCGTAAGGAGAGCAGAACGCAATTTTTGCAAAGCCCTAGCTTCAATTTGACGCACGCGCTCTTTCGAGATTCCTAACTTTTCACCTAAAACTTCGAGAGTCGCCCCCTCTTCATTTAAGCGACGAAAGCGAATAATTTCCAACTCCCGTTCGTTGAGAATTTGCAACGCATCGTAAAGCCATTGTGTACGCCGTTGACCATCAATGACTTGCTCAATTAAAGCATCAGGAAGAGGACTCTCATCCACCAAAACATCCATCTTAGCAATGGGATTATCACTGTTCTCAGAAACAGAAACACTCAAGGAATTATCAGAACTGGAAAAACGAAAATCCATCGTTTCAACATCGCGCACGGAAACACCGAGTTTTTCAGCGATTGTGCGAAAAATATCCTGTTTTGACAAAGCACTATCATCTTGTATCAGTTTTGCACGCAAACGCCGAAGATTAAAGAAAAGTGCTTTTTGCGAAGAACTCGTTCCCCCTCGAACGATTGACCAATTTCGCAAAATATAATCTTGAATAGAAGCGCGTATCCACCACGTTGCATATGTTGAAAAACGCACTTCCCGATCAGGTTCAAAACGTGCAGCTGCTTCCAATAGTCCCACATACCCTTCTTGTACCAAATCCCCCAATGGCATTTTGAAACGTTTAAAGCGATTAGCAATAGCAATCACTAAACGCATATGAGCCGCTGCAATTTGATGCATGGCATCATCATCACGTTTGTCTTTCCACCGCAGAGCCAAATCATGCTCTTTTTGTCGTTCAAGATAAGGTGCTTGCATAGCAGAACGCATCATATTACGTCCTAAGCTTTTGTCTGCATCGCTATAATTTTTGCTGCTTTTATAAACAGCATTTGAAAGATTACCCATAATAACCCCTTGCGATTAAAATTATCAAAATTGATTTGGCAACGACATCATTGTTCTTCGCTTAAAAAGAACGCAAAAGTTGTTAACTTCTGTGACCACTACTTTAACGTGTAATTTTATAATCGCAATTGTTTTTTTTACTGTCATGGTAAAACTTCTTGACATAAGACACAATTTCACCTGCAAAATGCCTTTACAATATGCCTTTTAGCCTATGAAATATTTGAAAAAACTTTCTCTTCACTTTTCATGACAAAACAGCAAAAAAATAAAGTGATCATGCAAAAGAAATGCCGTTTTTTGATAACCGGTTCCGTTTCCTTTTAAATTGAAGAATTTATTTATGCTTTTAGCTTTACAATACAACTAATAAGTGTAATTTGCAAATATAAAGCATCCAAACTGAATGAAAACTGAATGAAAAAAGAATCATTCAAGTTTTAAAGGCGCAAAGAAACAGCAAAAAATGACAAGAGTGATTGAAGCAAACGCAACAAACGTGTTAAAGAAAGAGCACCATTATGAAATTGTCGCAAAAAGCTTTTGACCAGTGTCACACTGAGAAAGAAAATGATCATGGATAGCAAGATTGTTCAACAGAATGAGATTCTTCAAGATGATATTCTCATTGAAAAACACGGAAGGGGTAAATTTGAAGGTTTTCGTTTTTATGCCAACAAAAACAGTACCGATCAAATAGCTGAGAAGCAAATTTCAACAGAGAATGAGAATTTGATTCTTGCTTTTTCCAAACGCGCGACACGTTTTTGTGCTTCTGCAAATGGAGATTTTACCCTCAGTTCTGATGGAATTGTGCGCTGGATTGGTCAACCCGTAGGACAACTTGTAGCAACAGAAGATTTTTTTAAACCAAAACTGATTGTTTTAGCAGATGAACAACTCACGGGAGAATCCCGCAATAACGTTGTGAAACGATTAGAACGCTTTGTCACCTTTCATTTTGAAACGACTTTAAAACCCCTGTTTGATTTGCGCAATGCTGATAATTTAACGGATTCAACAAACAGTCTTGCTTTACAACTTTTTAACTCTTTAGGGATTTTACCACGCCGCGAAGTCTTAGACATTGTCAAAAACCTTGCGCAAGAATCACGTGCCGTTCTTCGGCGTCTAGGCGTGCGTTTTGGCGCTTTTCATATCTATGTTGCCGGAATGCTTAAACCTGCTCCGGTTCAAGCCATTACTCTCCTGTGGAATCTTCAAAATGCGGGACAAGATCAAACTGGTTTGGGTGAAGTTTTTTCAGCATTATCTGCTGGTCGAACCTCTTTAATTGTTGACCCTACCTATAACCGCCAATTTTATCAATTAGCCGGCTACCGAATCTTAGGACAACGTGCTGTACGGATTGATATTTTAGAACGTCTTGCCAATCTCATCCGTCCCGCACTTCATTGGAAACAAGGAAGTGATCCTAAACCCGATGGAGCCTATGATGGCAAAAGTTTTTTTGTTACACCAGCCATGATGTCCATTCTTGGGGCCAATGGAAACGATATGGAAGAAATCCTCAAAGGACTTGGTTATCAATCGTACAGCATAAGCAATACTGTTTTTGAACAAAATCTCTTTGCACACCAAGCCTCTTCCCCTGTCAATAGGGCAATGCAAGATGTTCCTGCAGCAGAATGCGTTGGAAGTCAATGGCAAACAGTAAGCGATTTAGAAACAACACGAGAAGAAAAAAATACCTCATTCCCAAACACTTCATCCTCTGGTATTGAAAAACATCTCCATAAAACCAATCGTTTACCAACAGCTGAACCTGTTGGGAATTTTGCCAAATCCCCTCGCTCTACAGAAGAAGATAAAGTTATTTTGTTATGGCATTATAAGCATCAATTTCCCCACCATGCACAAAAAAAACGTGATAAATTAGGAAATAAGTGGCAAAATAAATCGAAGAACGCTGTAAAAAAAGCGGAATACAAAAATGAAAATTCCCCTCAAGAAGCACCATCACAAGCAAAACGCTCTCATAAGTTCCACAAATCCCAAGGGAAACATGCAAATCATAAGCCCTTTCAAAAAGAAAAGCGCCTTAATCCTGATTCACCTTTTGCGAAACTAGCTGTACTACGCGATCAACTCACCAATCATAAAAACACGCACACACTTTCCTCTAAAGAGAATTAAAGTAACAAATGGAGTTTGATCTTGACCCACGTAGTAACCGACAACTGCATTCACTGCAAATATACGGATTGCGTTGAAGTCTGCCCAGTTGATTGTTTTTATGAAGGGGAAAATATGCTTGTTATTCACCCCGATGAATGCATCGATTGTGGTGTTTGCGTGCCAGAATGCCCAGCAGAAGCGATTTTACCTGATACAGAACCAGGATTAGAAAAGTGGTTAGAACTCAATCTTCATTATGCAAACAAATGGCCTAATCTAACCACCAAAAAAGATCCTCTTCCTCAAGCAAAAGAAATGGATGGTGTTCCAAATAAATTAGAAAAGTATTTTTCAGAAAATCCAGGAAGTGGCGAAGAGTAATGATAAAGTGTACACTCTCCTCCTTCAACGATTGAAAGACTTCTCTTGTAAAAATAAAAAATCCTTAAGCGAAATGATTGATTCTTTTAAATTTTGATGTTAGTGTTATTTTAACATGATCATCTTTCTAAGTATTTTTCTTTGCTTGTTATAGTAAAGCGGTGTATTTTTTTTTGATTTAAAAGTACTCGGCTTTTATGCTCACTTAATTGGTACAATATACTTGGTTAAAGAAAACTCAACCCTCAGGTTTATAACCTGTTTTCCGATACATTTGTTGATCATAAGGGAGTAAACTAAAATATGGCATCCCAACATGGAACGTCTTCCAAGACCAAAGAATTTGCAACCTCTGAATATATCGTCTACCCTACGCATGGAGTAGGACAAATTATAGCGATTGAAGATCAAGAAGTTGCAGGACATAAATTAAAACTTTTTGTCATTCATTTCGCGAAAGATAAGATGGATGTCAAAGTCCCCATTGCAAAAGCCCTTTCCGTTGGAATGCGTAAATTATCTGCTAGTGATTCTGTCGAACGTGCCTTAAAAGTTTTACGCGGAAAAGCACGCGTTAAACGGACCATGTGGTCACGTCGTGCACAAGAATATGATGCTAAAATCAACTCAGGAGATCTTATTTGTATCGCCGAAGTAGTCCGTGATCTTTTCCGCTCTAATCTACAGCCTGAACAATCTTACTCTGAGCGCCAACTTTATACAGCTGCTCTTGAAAGAATGGCCCGCGAAATTGCGGTTATTAATAGTCTTTCTGAAACAGAAGCTATCAATCTCATAGAGATGCATCTCTCCAACAAGCCGGAACGCGAGTTTAAAACTGAGAGAGAAGAAACAGATGAAAACAGTAAAGCTGTCTACGCTGCATAATACACTCTTTCATCATAATGATGATATTTCGATAAAACCAGCGAAAAGCTGGTTTTATTTTTTAACATCCTCTCTACCCTTAAGGACAAAGTTTCTTAACCAGCGCCAATCTATAAACAATCTAACTTTTCGACAAATTCCTCCTCCTTATTTTCTTTCTTCATAGATAACAAACTGATTAATCATCATAATCTAGCATTATTCATATTAAATTAGAATCTTGAATATGGTAAGATTTCTCATTTCAAATTTCTCTCATGTTGAATTAATCAAATCACTTGCTTGTCAATCACAAGCGGAGCTGATCTGTGGGTAAAAACTGTACAAAAAGAGCGAGACACTGTCTCAAGCACCAAAGGATATACCAACATTGGAATCTGGCAAGATGTGTAAGGGCGGGGCTTGCTTTTTTATTTAATCGTAAAGATCATAGTGCCGTTTATACACTACACCGAAACTTTACCATTTATCCCCTTCTACAAAACCATTGTAACATTCAAAAACACCGTCATAAAATGGATGCCACAAATATTGAAAAATATTGCTTTAAAAAAAATGCGTGACGGTACAACATAAGATATTTTGTCTTGGGCGCTCTATTTTGCATGAGAAGCATTCCCCATTAAAGAACGCGATAAAAAAAGCATGAACTAAAACCATCATCTCCATTCTGTAAAAGGCATTCCAAATACTTTTGAAAGCTGTAAAACTAACTTAAAAAATCACAATAAAAATGAACGTTGGCATTGCCCTTCCAATTTCATATTTTTCCCAAATGAGGTTTCTTATTTCAGAGGAGATATACGCAATATTCTTACTCCAATCGAACACAAAAAATCTAGAATGATTCATAGAACTCTTAAAAGTCTTAATCTCTGTTTCAAACAGACTGCTAAAGATTGGATATTCTCAGCAGGAATTGTCCAGTTATCATCTTCAATCTGATCTTCACGAATATGACGCAAAGGATTAGTACGAACGCCTATCAGGACAAGCAAACGCAAAGCCAGTTATGTTATGTTTTACAGAGTAACTGATAAAAGGCAAAAACATCTCTCCAATCCATTGCTGGTCTATGAGTGGTTTTATGACGTTGTTTGCCTAAGAGCGCGCGTACTTTTGCACTGCTTGTAAATCAACATCCACACCCAATGCAACCGCATGTTTAAGACAAAGATTAAGACGCTTCAGTGCTGTCTGAGCTGTTCCAGCTTTTGCATGCCAAATAGAGGCAAGGGTATTGCGTATCTCTGTTTGCGTAATCTCTGAAACAGGCAGACAGCCTAATTTGGGGAGAATATAAAGGTGTAAGGGTGAAAACCAATCACAAGCCTCACCATCATTTTTTAATTCAGCTTTACGGCTTTCAAAAGCATCCAACACGATATCTTTTAAATAATGGAGATTGCGCATTGCCTCACGCTTTTGTTTCTCACGTTCTTTAATGGGATCACGCCCCTCACGTAAAACAGCCCACCACCCAGTTGCCAATTCACGGGCTTGTTTAAAAAAAAACATCTCGCAAGGCACCCAAGCCCATTTCACGGCGCCGACCATGAATGGTATAACGATAAAGCCATTGAGCACCACCATCTTTACGTTTGTGAAGAAGCAAGCCGGCACCATCATTATATTTGCTAGCCCCCAATGTTGTGACAACCCTTGGCTCTTAAGACTCTTCATAAGAACCATTTTTAGTTCTTTCTTATACAAATTTTATCCACACACTCATCCCACTTGTGACGTGCAAACGAGTGGTTTGGATTGATTCTAGATAGAGAGATTTGAAATGAGTGAATCTTACGTTATTCGGGGTTCTAATTCAATATGAAAAACAATGAATTATATATATAAATCAATATGTTGTCTAGTGATGAACAGATAACAAAAAAAATCATAAACTTAGGTAAGCAACACTATAAAATCATTCATAAACCAGCTATGAACTGGAGAATCGTACCGGCTTTGATAAAATACTTTGCTCACCCCCACACATAACATATCTGGTTTTAAGTTTACTTATTTTTACAAGCTGTTCGCAACAAATCCCTTATATTCACAAAAATAAGAAAAATATATAGACAATTCTTAGTTCAAAAACATGAAAATACAGCGTGATATTCATAGAAAAGTCTCATGCACTTTTATCATAAAAAGTACTAAAGATTATTGAATGTGTACACCTTCTGTCTTGTAACGGTTTTCTCTTTTCTGCTCATAAGAAAGCGCGCTGGCATCAGCATACACTTAACCCCAATGTTACAACAATTCTTACATTTGAAAATATTCATTATAAACATTTTTCCTTTTTTATAGAGTTTTCACCCACATGCCAGCCCCACTTGTGACCGAAAAGCAAGTGATTATCATTGATTCAACATAGGGAAAAATTTGAAATGAGAAAATCCTACGATAGACCTTCCATTCAAGGCGCAAAACAACAAATGATCTTTATAAATCAATGTGATGTCGATCTCTATTTTTTTTAAGGAGAATCACATGTCACAATATAAGCCTATAGACAAACCATTGCCTTAAATATTCTCATAAAAAACACCGGAAAACACCGATATGCTTAAATCCTTACATAGATCAACCGCCTTAAACGATGATATTTTACGGTCTAATAGGATTCTCTCTATAGTCAATAAAGATTAAGTGCGATACAAAATGATTCTATTACTGAGCTAACTTATATCAATACCCAAGCTCTTAACGAAGTCATCATAAAAGACACTGATACAAGTAGCCCTTTATAGCCTCTCAAGAAAACAAGAAAATCATCTCCCACAATAGAATCATTTCTCTACAGCACAACTTTATCCCACACATGTTCTCAAGAAAAAGTGAAAAACGCATCTTACCCAATGCATTCATTAATGAAACAAAAGAAGTTCACCACTAGAAAAGAAAGAAAACGCTAAAGTTTTAACCACTAAAACAGAACGTCCACGATACATTCCCTGTTCCACATCGATAGAAGACGATGCAAGAGAACCTCAACATTCATCTTAAAGCGAAAATGCACGCCCCAAGCGTGCATTGATCGATGCAATAAAAGAAGTTCACCTCTGGAAAAGAAAGAAAACGCTAAAGTTTTAACCACTAAAACGGAACGCCCACGATACATTCCCTTTTCTATATCAATAGAGGGCGACGCAAGGGAACCCCAACATTGATCTTAAAGCGAAAATGCACGCCCCAAGCGTGCATTGATCGACGAAATAAAAGAAGTTCACCACTGGAAAAGAAAGAAAACGCTCAGTCTTTAACCACTAAAACGGAACGCCCACGATACATTCCCGTTTTCAAATCAATGTGATGAGGACGACGTAATTCACCAGAATTTTTATCTTCGATATAAGTCGGCGCCTTCAGAGCATCAGCCGAACGGCGCATGCCCCTCTTCGCTGGAGAGGTTTTTCGTTTAGGTACAGCCATAAAAAGACACTCCAAATCCATTAAAACAGAAAAAGCAATGTCAAAAATGACAATGCTTCATTTAAAACACCATAAAATTTGAGGATATTATACACTGATAAAAAAGAAGAGGCAATGTCAAAATGATCCTCCTCTTACCAAAAATGACCTTCCTGTTATCAAAAATGGTGTCACAATAATCAAATGAATATCAAAAACACTGCAAAATTTAAGAATTTTATACACCAATGAAAGCTTTTTTATAAGCCCTTCATTCAATTTTTATTTGGTTTAAAAAGGGATTTGCGCATACAGTAGAGATACGGATAAAAAGAGAAGTTGATTTTTAATAAAAAACGACGCCAATTTATGAAAACAAGAAAAAGCGACAACCTTTCTCTTTAAACTTCATAATTTCATTTTTGTAAAAACAAAGGAAGCAAGAATGCACGAATTTACCACCCTTCTTGCAAAACATAGAGACACCGTTGAAAAACGGCTTGATACCCTGTTAAGTGATCAAATCCAAAATGGTGAAATTTCACGCCCTAAAAACTTAATCAAAGCCATGCGCTATGGTGTGCTGAACGGTGGAAAACGCTTGCGTCCTTTTCTTGTAATTCAAAGTGCTGCACTTTTTGACGTCCCTGTAGAACATTCTCTTGATGTTGCATGTGCCTTAGAATGTATCCATTGTTATTCGCTCATTCATGATGATCTTCCCGCTATGGATAACGATATACTCCGGCGTGGAAAACCCACTGTCCATGTAGCATTTGATGAAGCAACAGCAATTCTAGCAGGCAATGCCCTCTTAACATTTGCCTTTGAAATCATTGCCGATAAAGCTAGTAATCTATCTACAGATATTAGAATCAAGCTGATCACGTCTCTTGCACAATCGGCAGGACTTGGCGGTATGTTAGGTGGACAAATGCTGGACCTTGAAGCTGAAAAAAGACCGCAAGAAAGTACTGACATCATCACTCTACAACACATGAAAACAGCAGCCCTGATAAGCTTTGCTTGCCAAGCAGGTGCCATCATTGGCAATGCATCTAAAGAATTAACCGAAAAGCTTACTGATTTTGGTACCTATCTTGGTTTAGCCTTTCAATTAACCGATGACCTTCTTGATGTCACCGCCAACACGCAAACCCTAGGAAAAACGGCTGGGAAAGATGAAACGGCACAAAAAGCCACTTTTGTTCATCTTTACGGCATTAAAGAAACCCAAAAAAAGCGAGATATACTCATCAGTAAAGCAGAAGCATTCTTACATCCTTTTGGCGCTAAAGCACTCCCCCTCCAACAAGCAGCACACTTTAGTGCAATACGCCAAAATTAAACTTCATCCACCCTATTGTACATAGTGTACACCGTCATATTTATTGAATGCATAATAGACTTTTCCAAGAAAAGTTACTATTAATCTCCATTATAGTCCTTATCATGAAATGGGTACGACAAATCTTGAGAGGAATTTCATTAAAACAAGCCGCGTGAATTTATAACACAAATGCATTCTGGGTATCCTATTTTGCATGAAAAATGCCTTCCATTAAAGACTAAAAGAAACAAAATGTGAAAATGCGTAATCACCATGTTTTAAAAGATATTACAGTGGATGCTTTAAAGCCGAATAAAAAACAACCGGAAAGAGGAAAACTCGTTTTCTCCTTTATGTCTTTAATCTTCTAACGATAAGGCAAAAATAAACAGAATAAGTATACAACAAGGCATTTTATAAACCCGCAAAAAACAATAAAAATGCCGATTGGCTTTGTAGCCTTATCAAAGTCATCTGTTGTTTATTGCCAACCCTAGGAGTACACTGCCCTCAGTAAAGAGTCGTAATTTTTATGCCTTTCCACGCTATCTTGTTGTAAAAGATCAAATATGGTTACATTCTGTAAATTCAGTCGTGTATTGCTTGCTCTCTAAAAACACTTTTACAAAAATGCTCGTTGTTTAGTTTAAGCATTATTTTTTTGAAGCTCGTATTTAAAATATCAGAAAAAAATGAACATAATGGCTATTTTGATTTTTATGCCACCCTCAAAGAACAAAGTCTTTTAATACAATCTGCTCTGTAAACAGTCTAGTGTCCTACCGAGTAGGTTTCTCTCGCTTTCCACACATGCGATTCACTTAAACTAAAGACGCGATAAGCAAGACTTAAGAATATTCACCATGTACTTCTTAAAATACTTAATGTATCAAACAGGATACCTTCACCACCCCTCAAATGACAGTATATTATAGCATAACAGGATAAATAAAACCACTAATTTCAATAGAACGAAAGACCAAAGCAGTATTATTACCGATCTCTCTTCTCTTAAACTGGAAAGATATAATACATTGATTTATAATGATAATTTGCGGTTGTTCAACTTGAATAAGAACCCTGAATACCGTAAGATTCTCTCATTTCAAATCTGTGTATATTGAATCAATCAAAATCACTTGCTTGCACCTCAAAAACAGAGAGAGCCGCGTAGGGCAAAACATCAAAGAAAAGACTAAAAAAATGCCTCTTATGAACCGTCTTAAAAGCCAAGGGCTGTCGCAACATTAGGGGCTAGCAAAGTGAATGATTGTGTCGGCATGCTCCTTCAAAAGCAGAAACATTTTTATTTACAAAAGTGTGTAATAACTTCAATTTAATAATAATCATGATCACTGTACAACTTTAATTCATCACGCTCTTTATCTCGTTTATTCAATTCATCACACAAAAAGAGAATTGATAAGATTAAACAGAGAATGATCTTTGCAACAGAAAGATAAAAAAGTCCTTATTATTATATATAATAGCGCAATCTAATTTGTGATAAGTCGTTTTTTCAATCCAAGTGCAAATTTCCTCCTTTAAGTGCAATTTTCTTATTAAGATGAAAAGCATCATTGTAAGTGAACCTATGCCTGTTGCCAACGCTGGAAAATATGGCCACCTTTTGAAGCCATAATAAAAAAAACAAGCAACATGGCCAAGAAAATGCCGCAATTATCAAGAGTATTATAGCCATTTAATACCCTTCGAGAGAATTTTTCTCATTATCCATTCAATGTCATTTGTAAATTCTTCTTGGTTTCATCATGTCATATATCGTGTTTAGCTCTATGCAAAAACGCGCTATTTGTTTAGTATTGTCATCATGACCAGCTCTCATACTAGACACAAGGTCAATAATTTGTGTTGTTGGGCTAATACCATTTCCACTTGAAGAATTAAGAAATTTTTTCGCATAATCAATCATGGGGTCGGTAGAATTCATAGACATATTATAAGCCCAGATAAAATCGCTTTCTCTCCAATTATAGTCATAACGCAAACTGCTTATGACATTGGGTAGCATTGCCCATGACATCTCCTCATTATAATCACTGCGTAATAAATTAACAAAGCGTCCACATAAAACAATAAGTATGTGTCGATGCCATATAATATCAAATTTGGGCGCTATATTTTGATAACCACGGCTATAGACGAAATTTCTTGCTTGTTCCTGCTTTTGAAAATGTTCAAAAGCCTCGTATTTTTCACTTATATATTCTTCGTAAAGTTTATTGTACTGCTCTAAACTATCTACACGCGTACATCCCAACAATACCAATACAGAAAAAAGAGTTATAAATGTTACAACACACGTTATGGATAACGATTTCATCGCTTTACCTTTATAATAACCATAATTTGTACGGCTTAACAGATTCCTATCAAATATATCAATATGTGATGGTTTCTTGTGGCTTATTTGTAGCAAATTGTACTCAACAATATTTCTGTACTTGGTTTTATTCCCTCTCAAAGAGGGGGGATGTCATTCAAAGTTTCCATAGATAAGTTTATTATCTGGATCAGAAATTTTCTAACATCAGAAAATACAGAGCTAACGCCACAATCAAAGAGAAAATACTCAAAAATGAGAATGTACAACGTAAAAAATTATCTCAACAAGATAATTGATATTTTAAAGAAAACAGCAATAAAACGCGTTAAATATATCAACAATAAAATCAGTCATGAGGAAAGCCTATTTGAACAGGCTATAAATTGTCCGACTGCTTAAATTAGCTCTAATGAGATAAAGTGTTACCAGTAAGGAACCAATGAAAATGAGAAAACTGCTCCATCACCATTCCTTAATAAGTATATAATCCGGCACAATCATGTTCTTTATCAGCGTCCAATCTTGTCAGCAACCCTTTGTGTAATATTCATGAGCAGCATTTTTATTTCTTTTGTAATGATTGTTATGCCATTTTAATGATTATTATGCCAAGCCCACTTATAACGTACAAGCAGATGACTTTGATTGCTTCAACATACATAGATTCTAAATAAGAATAACTGACACTATTCAGCTTTCTCATTCAACATGCAAAAACAACGATGCGCCTTAATAAATCAAAGCTTTGCCCCACTATGAAACCATATAAAACACGTATCGTAATAAGTTAATATTTTCACTGAACTTTTTTGAGAGTTCCTTCTAAAAAAAGTACTGCCAACAAGTAAATCAATAAATAAATAGCAAAAATATAAACGAGTGAGAAAAAGCCAAATATATTGACCATATACGCACTCATGTAAAAAAATACCAATAAGCTAAATCTCCCAACGGTTGACAAGAAAGATTCATATGTAGCCCTGAAATGATCACTAATACTATCATGCAAAACAACTTCTACACGAAGATATGTATACTTAATGAGATAAAAAATCATACAAACTAAAATGACAGCCATTTCTTTTCTTGGTTCAAAGAAAGCAACGGTAAAAATCAGTGAAGCCGAAAGAAACAGTAGTAAAATAAAATTCACTCTTTCACTTAGTTTTGTAAAGAGAAAACTAGCCAAGAGCTGAGAGAACAATATCAGTGAAAATGTCACACCAAGATCAAAATAAGTGACATTAATATCATAATCTTTAAATATCCACTGCCAATACTGCGAGAATATATTGAAAAAGATCAATGAAAAATAAAAGCATAAAGAGATATAAGGAACTTTAATAAAAATAGACAATATCTCCTTAGCTTCACAAATGAGAGAATTCGCTTTATTTGGTTTTTTCTCCCCCTTCAAGTCATCAAGAAAAAACAAACCAAATAGTGTCGTCATAAACATTAAAAACGCCGCGATATACCATATATATTGGCTAGAATAATCAGCAAAATAAGCACCGATCAAACTGAATATAAACATGCCGATGTAATTATATTGAGAGCTGGAACCAAGCACTTTTTTAGTGGATGTCAATTTTTCTTTTGCATATTGAACAAGTAAAGCATTATAGGCTCCAGCAATTAATGTCAGCGATAAGGCATTAAAAGTTTCTGCCAAAAGAAAACCATAAAAGCTTGTAGAAAATCCCATGAGAAAGAGCCATGTGGCAGCAAAAGCCGCTGGCAAAACGATCGATATTTTATAACTTTTTCGATCAGCAAAATATCCCAGAGGAATATCGGTAACCATCATAATAAAAGCCTGAAACGACTTAATGACACCTATATCAATAAGCGTTAAGCCTTTTTCAAGCATATAAAAGACAATAAAGGCGCCAGTTAAAATCCTTATACCGTTAAATAAAAAGCCAAACGCTAATATACTTGTCATGCACTCCCCCAATAACGCCAAAAAAGGCACCCGTATACATCATTTTATATCAATATAAAAGCTTACATTTTACGACAAATAGGACTATAATCGCTATAAGGATTTCCAATCCTATCAATTTGATACCCCAAAAAATGCTGGGAAAATGCCTGAAAAATCAATAAACAATGTTCTTTCTATAATTTGATATTTGAAGAATCCGTTAAATATTTTACTGTCTCAAGAGCAGCAAAAAAACCAGCAACAACATTTACGGATCTATTAAAGTATTCATATCGTTTTGCTTAATAGTCTTAACACACTCAAACTCATTAATATCTTTCATAAGCTTCTGATTCTAAAACAGGCATATCATCTGGTTTTACCTAAAATAATAAGCAACCAACAACAGTATTGACCATAGCTAAAGCAGCAGCATACAACAGCGCCATCTTCACATTGAAGACAGCTTGTTAAAAAAAACGACACACCATTTTTACTTCAACCTTATGCGATTTTTACCTCAACCTTGCCCAAAGCGTGTATGAATATAATCACTCAAAAGTGCTTCAAATTCTTCAGCAATGTGATCACCCCGCAAAGTTTTTACCTTTTGTCCCTCAATAAAAACAGGTGCCGCAGGACTTTCCCCCACTCCAGGCAAAGATATTCCAATATCCGCATGCTTTGATTCCCCCGGTCCATTGACGATACATCCCATCACAGCAACCTTCAAACTTTCAACGCCAGGGTATTTTTTACGCCAAACAGGCATATTTTTGTATAAATCTGCTTCAATTTTTTGCGCCAATTGTTGAAAGACCGTTGAGGTTGTGCGCCCACAACCAGGACAAGCCGCAACAACAGGCAAAAATTGCCGAAAACCCATCACTTGCAAAAGTTCTTGCCCCACCTTTACTTCTCGTGTCCGATCACCACCAGGTTTTGGTGTTAAGGAAATTCGTATCGTATCGCCAATCCCTTGCTGTAATAAAATACCCAAAGCCACCGAAGAAGCAACAATGCCCTTTGTTCCCATCCCAGCTTCCGTTAACCCCAAATGAAGAGCATAATCACAACGCGCCGCCAAGGTGGTATAAACAGCAATAAGATCTTGGACATCACTCACTTTAGCAGAAAGAATAATTTTATCACGCCCCAACCCTAACTCTTCTGCTAAAGTAGCCGAAAGCAAAGCCGACTGCACAACAGTTTCCCGCATCACTTCAGCAACCGATAAAGGATTTTCTTGCTGTGCATTTTCATTCATAAGCCGTGTTAACAACGCATTATCAAGAGAGCCCCAATTCACGCCAATGCGAATAGGTTTATGATACCGACAAGCAATCTCAATAATTTCTGCAAATTGACGATCTTTTTTTGCGCCAAAACCAACATTTCCAGGATTGATGCGATATTTTGCAAGCGCTTCAGCACACGCAGGATGCTCAGATAAAAGCTTATGACCAATATAATGAAAATCCCCAACCAATGGTACAAAAAATCCTAACCTCTCCAATCGCTCCCGTATTTTTGGTACAGCCGCCGCCGCTTCATCGCGATCAACAGTAATTCGAACCAATTGTGAGCCAGCTTGCCAAAGAGCAGCTACTTGAGAAACAGTTGCATCAACATCAGCGGTATCTGTATTGGTCATCGACTGTACAACTATCGGGCTCTGCCCCCCAATGATCACATCACCAACAGCAACACCAACAGATCGACGACGCTCAAGTGGTTTAGATAAAAAATAGGTCGTACTCATCAAGTCCTCAAATTTTTAAAACCTGCGCTATCAATCATTATTTACATTGATTTCCTCCGCGCTTCAAAGGACGAAAATTACACCGCCCACCAATCTTAACAGATTGCTCTCAAAAGGTTCGACCTACTAACACTGATGCAATACAACTCATAGGTGTATTCATTCTATAGACGTACCGGATAAGTTCTACTACTTCTGTTCAAGTTTATACTTCTACACTTGGTTGCTTCAAAAAGAAACTGAAACAAAACAGAGACAATACTGTATTTTTAAGTTGCATGCCGATACCTGACATCAATGTCATCACAAAACAGTGTTTTACAACACAACAAATAACACCCATCAAAGCGCCATTTTTAAAAATGCATGAAAGACATCGCCAAATTAATCCAATATATTGATTTATAATAATCTATTTTTTACAAATTTGAATGGAAAACCCAAATATCATAAGATTTCCTCATTTTAAATCTTCTTAATTGAATCAATCAATACCACTCCCTACAGCCACAAGAGAATAGGTAGATAAAAACTCCTTATAAACTATTTCAAGTGCCAAAAGCTATCCCAACACTTTAAACAAACAAAAAAATGAAGACATCGCCCACCATTTTTATGAATGAATCTTACACCATTTTGTAAAAATTTTTACCTTACATCCTTAACAAACACCATCACGAAATGAACTCGAGTACATTAAGAAATGCCTCATTAAACCCAAACTCTTAACTCTCATCTCACCCACGCACGGCATTATCAATGCAACCTTTCAATTTTCAAGCCGTTATAGCAAAACCCCAAACACAATTCCAACTGTCACACAACAATTTAACACATGAAGGAGTCAATAAATGTGTCTATTTTCACCCCATAGAAAAAATGCTAAAATTAAAAAACGTATAGCACAATTAAAAAGAGAGCTGGTCCCCGTAAATCATTGGAGTTTTCAAAATGATAGCTTTGAAAACATTTCTGAGCTGTTTAATACATGGAAACAAAAAGGCCGTCACGCACTTTATCACCTCAACGAACATGCTACAGAATTAAAGAAAAAAGCGAAAGAAAATCCTAAAAAAACCCTCGCATTAGCAGCAGGAGCCGTTTTAGTAAGCTTCTTGCTGATCCGTAAAAATTAATAACACAACCAATAACCTTCCCTTTTAATGCCCGACTCAAAGCGGGCATTTTTTATGGTTTACAAAATATAAACTTTACATCTTCCTCCTAACTTTATGCCCTCTCCCAACAGGATAAGTTTCCCACCCATCCGAGCAGTCTATAATCCAGTTTTTTATCTGGCATCCCCCTACCCCCATCTTCCAAACATGCGATGATACCACACCTCAAAGGACAGTGTTGTGCAAAACCACAGGCAAAGCTTCCAATACTCCATCCCCCTACTGAGTTAGTTCAAAAGAAATGGAAGTGAGTAAAGATGCATGCGCTTTAATATTCTAAGGAACATTATTTTACATCATGACATAAAAGTATAAGAAGCCTAAGAGCTTTAAAACATGTAGTATAGCAAACCAAACGAAATCTTCCAACGTAAACAACCACTTGCTATAAGTAAATGACGCAAAAATTAAACTGAAAAAACCCAAAATTTCATCCTCCAGAATCGACTCGCTGCGAAGTATCTACATAGGTAACCACGGACATGCCAGGAATGAGTTTTTCAATCCCTTCCTGCCCAGGATCTAAAGCAATCCGTACTGAAATACGTTGCGCAATTTTGATAAAATTACCAATTGTCGTATCCGTTTTTAACAATGAAAATTCTGAGCCTGTAGCAGGTGCAAAACGAACCACACGCCCTGTTAACTTTTTGTTGTTCAATGCATCAACAGAAAAAACAACCGGTTGTCCCACACGCATCTGAGAAAGTTGCGTTTCCTTATAATTAGCAATAATCCAAATATCATCAGAAATAACAGAGACCAATTGTGTCCCCGGCATAACATATTGCCCTACCCTAGCGCCAACCAATCCAACATAGCCTGTTCTAGGAGATAAAATCTTTGTATGATCGAGATTAAGTTTTGCCAACTCAACACTCACCTTCGCTCCCGAAACTTCTGACTGTAAACTTTGCCGTTCAAGATTTAATTGTTTTTGCAATTGTCGTTTTGTTTCTAGGGCTGCCAAGAGTTGTGAAAGAGGGCGAGAAACAGAAACTGCCGCATCACCAAAGCCTAACTTTTTACTATCAGAAACAACATTAGAGAATGCTCGTGAACGCGCTAATTCCGCTTCTGCAGCATTAACTTCTCCCTGTAAAATCTGAGCTTGCAATTCAATACTTGCCAGTTTTGCATTTTTTGAATCGAGAACAGCCTGTGCCCGTGCAAACTGCTGACGAAAAAGAGAATCATCAAGCTCAAAGAGCAGCATTCCTTTTTCAACACGTTGATAATCTTGCACATAAATCCGTGCAATCACCCCAGAGATCTGTGAACTCACCAGAGTAACATTACCCTTAATGGAAGCATTATCCGTTATTTGAATGTTATTTACAAAAGGAGGAAGTCTCCAAGCCCACAAAATTAGCAAAACACCCGTAATGCCCGATAGGAATGCAACAATCGTAGCTTTTGACCGTAATGCTTTTATCATTTTTTGCACCCCTCTTCTATAACATCACTCTACTTTTCTAACGCACGCAAAGAGCATGACTTAACAACCATTGTAACAAGAAAAACAACGAATACAGCCATTGAAATATAAAAATAAAGCCGAAAAACGTCATCATAAGCAAAAATATTTGCTGTTAACTTAAATTTCTCTATCAACAGAGAAGTCGCCTGCTCACTTCCAAAGCCATGGGGAACAGAAGCACCATAAGAAGGCGAAAATAAAGTATTTATCTCACCAGAAATAAGCGGATCCGTCACAACAATATTTTGTGTTAAAGACTCAAAGTTCTTATGAGCAAAATAAAACTGTAGAGTGCCAAAAAAAGCCGATCCCATCAATCCCCCTGTCACTTGCGTTAGCAAAAAAACAGCAATAAAACTCAAAACATAACGCGGCCCTCGCTCACCAGCAATCACAAACCCTTTGAAAAGAGCAGGAGGCAAAAAAAGTGCATAACTAAAACTCACCAATCCTTGGCTCAACATCATATCTTGCGGACGCGTTAAATGATTGACACGACTATCTAAATAAGCGCCAAGTGCCAAACAACCCAAAGATAACAAATAAAAATAATCTTCACGCCCCGCCCGTAAAAAAAAGACACAAACAGCCCCCCCTAACAGAATCCCTAATGTCACCGCAAGATACATGGGCGCCATTTCACGATTGAGCAAACCAAAAAGATTAAAAAAACCGACGGGCAAATTGGATCGCTCCAACAAAAAAACATGAAAAATCAATAAAATAAAAACAGATTGTATCATTTCTTTACTGAAAATCCAACGGAGATCAATCAACGGTTTTTCTCTATTAAGCTCAATAATAATAGCAACAGCCAAAGAGAAAATAGCAAGTGCGAGCCCCCAACCAATCCATGGCGCTTCATACCACCAATACAATATACCAACAGACATGATCACAGCATTTAATCCAAGACCAAGAGCAATCAAACCATAGCTTATCCAATCTAATTTTTGAATAACCTTACTACGCACAACAGGAGTAAGAGGTAAAGTATAGATACAGACCAAGCTGATAAGAACCAACCCCATTTCCAGAGCGGAAAGGCTGGAAAAACCACCATTTTCCAGCAAATCAGGAGAAATCAAACGTGATAAAGGTGCTGCTAAAGCTGCATTCATATAATTCAAACTCAGAGCAACAGTAAACTTCTTTGCTGGAGCAAAAGCCTCCATCATATAAAGCAGCGCAAGCGAAGCCAAAGGCGCAGCAGCAATCCCAGCAAAAAAGCGAATAATTAGCGCAGAACGCAAATCCGTAACAAAGAGCTGCAACACACAAACCAAAACAAAGCCAAGGATTGACAGTTCAGCAAAAGCGCGCAGCCCAAATTGATAGCGGATTTTGATCAACATAATCGCTACACTCACATTTGGCGCCATATAAGCCGCTACCAGCCATGTCGTCTCGGCCAAAGTTGCATGAAAATCACCCGTAAGATGGACAATGTTAGACTGAACAATATTAGCCCCTAAACCATAAGCCCATTGCAAAATAAGAGAAGCAAAAATATAAACAAAGCACTTTGGCAAAGGTCCCGCAAAGACACGACCAGGATGAGGAAAAGGTTTTGCACTCCTTTTAGCAGACACAACCGTACTCTTTTTTCCGCTCATGTCATCTTTTCCTGTATACTCTGCTACGCTTCTATCAACACAACACCATCAGCTGACAACTGCTGAAAAAAAGCCTCTATTTTATGATTGTCCTCATCACTTGTCCCTCCTTCTAACGTCGCTTGAATCTGCAAAATCTGCTGTTCTAATACATCAAAAGAAAGATTCTCTACAGCCACAACGTGCTCTACCAATAAAGAGCAACCTGAAAAGGTAATATTTGCAACGCCCCCGCATACAACAAATAATTTTTCACCCAAAGAGGTGCGAACACGAACACTGCCCAACACAATACTTGCTAACAATGGCGCATGATGCGCCATAACTGTCAAATAACCTGAGGCTGAAGGAAGAACAACAGACACTACCTGCTCTGAAAACACAATTTTTTCAGGCGATACAAGCTCAAATAAAAAATGCTCTTCTCTATTGTTTTCCACAAAAGTCTCCACAATACCCGATATAAGGACTCTCCGTTTTCTCCAACGACTCGTCCTTTTTAACGAAAAATACCCATGACAGTTTTCTCTTGAATAAGAAGCTTCTTACTAAGAAGCCTCTGCCATGAGACGCTTTCCTTTTTCAAGTGCTTCATCAATCGAACCAACCATATAAAAAGCAGCTTCTGGCAAATCATCGTAATCGCCAGCACAAAGCCCCTTAAAGCCTTTGATTGTATCTTCCAAAGGAACGAGTTTCCCCGGCGAACCAGTAAAGGCTTCCGCAACATGGAAAGGTTGCGAAAGGAAACGTTCAATTTTACGCGCCCGCCCCACCAGCAATTTGTCATCTTCAGAAAGTTCATCCATTCCAAGAATAGCAATAATATCCTGAAGCGCTCTATAACGTTGTAAAATGGTTTGCACTTGACAAGCAACAGTGTAATGCTCTTCCCCCACAATCAATGGATCCAACATACGCGAGAAAGAGTCAAGCGGATCAACCGCTGGATAAATCCCCTTTTCCGCAATAGAGCGCGAAAGAACAGTTGTTGCATCCAAATGAGCAAAAGATGCTGCCGGCGCCGGATCCGTCAAGTCATCTGCCGGAACATAAATTGCCTGAACGGAAGTAATAGAGCCTGTTTTTGTACTGGTAATACGTTCTTGCAACGCCCCCATATCCGTTGCCAAGGTAGGCTGATACCCAACAGCAGAAGGAATACGCCCTAAAAGAGCAGATACCTCAGCTCCTGCTTGCGTGAAACGGAAAATATTATCCACAAAGAAGAGAACATCTTGTCCTTCATCACGGAAACTTTCCGCAATTGTCAATCCTGAAAGAGCCACACGCGCACGCGCTCCTGGTGGTTCATTCATTTGCCCGTAAACAAGGGCACACTTTGACCCTTCCGTTGAACCATTATTCTCTTTTGGATTCACATTCACGCGGCTTTCGATCATTTCATAATAAAGATCATTTCCTTCACGTGTACGTTCTCCCACACCAGCAAATACAGAATAGCCACCATGTGCCTTTGCAATATTGTTTATAAGCTCCATAATGAGAACGGTTTTTCCAACACCAGCACCACCAAACAAGCCAATTTTACCCCCTTTAGAATAAGGGGCTAACAAATCCACGACTTTAATACCGGTTACGAGAATTTCCGAAACAGTCGATTGCTCAACATATTCAGGTGCCTCTTGGTGAATAGAACGTGTTTTGGTTGAAGCGATTGGTCCCACATTATCCACCGGTTCCCCAATCACATTCATAATACGTCCCAACGTTGCTTCTCCTACAGGAACGCTAATTTGTGTGCCTGTATCCACAACCTTTTGGCCCCGCATCAAACCATCAGTCGTATCCATAGCAATCGTACGCACGGTATTTTCACCCAAATGCTGCGCAACTTCTAATACCAAGCGATTGCCTAAATTCTCTGTTTCCAAAGCGTTGAGAATATTTGGCAATTCACCTTCAAATTGCACATCAACGACAGCACCAATAATCTGCTTGATTTCACCAACAGCGCCTTTTGCATGCTCTTCTTTTTTTGCGGATGTATCTTTTTTTACAGGTGTATCTTTAGCTGCATCACGCGCAGGTACAGAGGAAGCCTTTACATCCACTTGAGATTTCGAAGCGGCTTTTTTCACGCCGGAACGAGCAGCTGGTTTCTTTTTTTCACCTTTTTCTGTTCCTTTGCTTGAGGTTACTGCTTTTACCATCAATCCTTACCTTCTCCATTTAAAGCGCTTCAGCGCCCGCAATAATTTCGATCAATTCTGTCGTAATCTGTGCTTGACGTTGACGATTATAAGCCACCGTCAATTTACTAATCATTTCACCCGCATTGCGCGATGCATTATCCATAGCTGTCATCTTGGCGCCCATTTCACCAGCAACATTTTCTAGCAAAGCCCGAAAGATTTGCACCGAAAGATTACGTGGTACAAGAGCCTCTAAAAGAGACGCAGCATCAGGTTCATATTCATAAACAATCGATTGTGAACCTTTGTTATGATCGGTTTGCTCCACAATATCTATTGCCCCAACAGCTGCTTTTGGAGCAACCATTGGAATCAAATCCAAAGCTGTTGGACGCTGATTAATTACGGAAACAAATTCAGAATAAAACAGCGTACAAACATCAAAAGCACCTTCATTGAATAAATCAACAATCCGTTGACTAATCATCACTGCCTCTGCAAAACCAATTCGCTTTACAGCATGCAAATCGATATGATCAATTATCAAGCCTTTGTAATCACGCGATAAAATATCCGCGCCTTTTTTACCCACAGTGATAATTTTTACTATTTTATCAGCCGCCAACAATGCCTTAATCTGTTCACGTGCACGACGAGCAATTTGCACGTTAAAAGCACCACACAAACCGCGCTCAGCAGTACACACCACCAAAAGATGTACATCATCGCGCCCCGTACCACGCATAAGAGTAGGCGCATCAACACCATCTACATCAGCAGCAACACTGGTCAAAATATCAGCCATTCTCTTCGCATAAGGACGTGCAGACTGCGCTGCCTCTTGAGCACGATGCAACCTTGCCGCTGCAACCATTTGCATAGCTTTGGTAATCTTTTGTGTTGCTTTAACCGAAGCGATACGGTCTCTAAGATCTTTTAGTGAAGCCATTCAAGCATTCCATCAATTCATCACGAGAAATTTTTCGCATAAGTATCAAGAACAGTTATCAACTTATCTTTCAGCTCATCTGTTATTTGCTTTTGCTCAGCAATTGCCTTTAAGAGATCTTGATAATCACTACGCAAAAGCACCAAAAGTCCCTGCTCAAACCGCGCAACATCAGAAACCGCCAAAGCATCAAGATAGCCATTCACACCCGCGAAAATAACCACCACCTGTTCTTCTGTTTTGAGTGGAGAAAATTGCGGCTGCTTCAACAGCTCTGTCAAGCGCGCACCCCGATTTAACAGACGCTGGGTTGACGCATCCAAATCAGAGCCAAACTGCGCAAAAGCTGCCATTTCACGATATTGCGCCAATTCACCTTTAATCGAGCCAGCAACTTGCTTCATTGCCTTAATTTGTGCAGCAGAACCAACACGCGATACAGAAAGACCAACATTTACAGCAGGACGAATTCCTTGATAAAACAAATTAGTCTCTAGAAAAATTTGCCCATCAGTAATCGAAATCACATTTGTAGGAATATAGGCAGAAACATCATTTGCTTGCGTTTCAATAACCGGCAAAGCTGTCAACGACCCAGATCCATTTTCCGCATTCAACTTCGCAGCCCGCTCTAAAAGACGCGAATGCAGATAGAAAACATCTCCCGGATAAGCTTCACGACCTGGAGGACGACGCAATAAAAGAGACATTTGACGATACGCCACCGCCTGTTTTGATAAGTCATCATAACCAATCAAAGCATGTTGCCCATTATCACGGAAATACTCACCCATAGCACACCCAGCAAGAGGTGCAATAAATTGCAGTGGTGCTGGATCAGAAGCAGTCGCTGCAACAATAATAGAATATTCCAGCGCTCCACGTTCTTCTAAAACTTTAACGAACTGTGCCACCGTCGAACGCTTTTGACCGATAGCCACATAAATACAATAAACTTTATCTTGCTCTCGTCCAGCCCCTTTTTCATGAAAAGGTTTTTGGTTTAAAAATGTATCGAGCAAAATTGCTGTTTTTCCTGTTTGGCGATCACCAATCACCAATTCACGCTGCCCCCGTCCAATAGGGATGAGTGCGTCAATCGCTTTCAATCCGGTCGACATCGGTTCATGGACAGACTGACGCGGAATAATTCCAGGAGCCTTAACATCGACACGACGACGCTCTGTTGCTTTAATGGGCCCCTTACCATCGATAGGGTTTCCCAACGCATCAACCACACGCCCAAGCAAAGCCGGCCCCACAGGAACATCGACGATAGCACCTAACCGCTTTACACAATCACCTTCACGAATATCACGATCTGAGCCAAAAATGACCACACCAACATTATCAACTTCCAAATTGAGTGCCATACCACGCACACCGTTTGGAAAGGCGACCATTTCCCCTGCTTGGACATTATCCAAACCATAAACGCGAGCAATACCATCCCCTACAGAGAGAACCCAACCAATTTCTGAAACCTCAGCCTTTTGGTCAAAGTTTTTGATTTGCTCTTTTAGAATTTTTGAAATTTCAGATGGTCTAATATCCATCAGCTGACCTCTTTTTTCAATGCAAGCTTAAGTGAAGACAATTTTGTGAGAAGAGACGTATCAATTTGAGACGATCCCACACGAACGATTAATCCACCAAGAATTGTTGGATCCACAATGATGTGCAGCAAGACTTTTCCTCCAACAACACCTTCCAAAGCCTCACACAACTCTTGTCTTTGTTGAGAACTTAAAGGGCACGCAGAAACAATTTGCGCAGTAACCTGCCTACGAGCGCGTGCAACACAATGCTGAAAAGCACGTAAAATACCAAATACGGCACTAAGCCTACGGTTTATTGCAATAACGCGTAAAAAATTACCAATGACCTGCCCTGCGTTTTTATCAGCAAATTTGATGTTTGCACAAACAGATTGCATCACCTTAATTTGCTCTTTAACTGAAAAGAATGGACTAAGCACAAAGCGTTTTAAATCCTTATGCTCCAAAACAAGCAAAAGATCCTCTACTGCCTTTTCAACCTTTTCAACGTTTCCGGCTTCTTGAACGCAATCAAAAAGCGCTTGCGCATAGCGTTGATCTACCAACGGCAGCGGTATGAGAGAAAATGAATCCGACACGAAATACCGCCTCTTTCCCTTGAGCGACTCTCTGATAGTTATCAGATGAAATGAAACAGACATTCTCAATCTTAAGAATCTTTTTCTTAAAACCTAGAACAAAAATCACTTGGTTTCTAGCATAGACATAGCCGACTCGCAACACCACAAATCGCTGCTTTTTAAAAATTTTAATAAAATATTCAAAATATTTTTGAAAAGCATTTTTTTAGATATACAGGATGGCATCACAGTTTTTTTATGCCTCTTTTTGACATTCTCTGAGCGATTTTTTCACTCTCTTTGATTTTTCTTCAAATGCCCTTGCCACCATAATAAAACACTTCTTCTCCAAAAAACACTCCCTTTATCACCACAAGACCTTTAATGAGATGCAGCTGCGATTGAAAAAGTCTATTATTTCAAACTGATAAGAAAGAAAAAACAATGAATATCCTCCTAAAAATTAAAGAAAACATTGATCTTTTTTCTTCAAATACCCACTCCTTTTAAAAAATTTCACCAAGTAATATTTTCTTGTAAGCACACTCTTTAAATATACAAAACATTGATTTATAATGACAATATATCATTTTTCATACCGGATAAGCTTCAAATATCGACAAATTCTCTCTTTTCAAATTTTTTTATCAAAAACATGACCTTCATTAAGCCCACATAGCTTCACTTTATATATCACTATATTGCACTGATTTTAAAAAAAGCATAGATCGCTATCAATTTGAACTCGAATAGAATTGGATACTTTTGGTGTACAGCTAAGCATTTTCAGCCCTTATAAAAAGAATCCGCCTATCAAAAGAATACTGTCCCTAACACAAAAAAGGAGTAAAAGCCGAAATGATAGCGCCCTCAAAGAAGAGAGGCGCTTCTGCTGGTTCTATCACAAAGATATTTTTTCCCGTGGCTCTACTTAATGCAATGTACATATATCATATTTTGCTGCCTGGATGCTTATTCTGAATAATACTAAGAGTTCAAGTAAAGCACCTTAAGCAAAGAGATCTTTACTTTATGCGATACTGGTTTTAGAAAAAACTTTGCGGATCAATATCAATTTGAACCCGAACGGAACTGGGCATTTTGGGTGTACCGCTAAGCATTGCATGTATAAACCCTTGTATATCAAAAGAACGCTGTCCCTGCAACAAAAGCCGAAAACGATAACGCCCCCGAACCAAAGCCAAAGGCGCTTCTGCTGGTCCCATAACCGAGATATTTTTTTCCCGTGGCGCTGCCTGACGCAATGCGCGCGCATAATGTTCTGCTGCTTGGCGCTGTTGTGCAGAAACAATCAAAGAGGCAAGCCGCCCATAGGGGGGCAAATGATAATGCTGACGTGCTGCAATCTCACGTGTGTAAAAATCTTCTGGCTGGCATGCAAGTAAGGCTTTGATGACCGGATGATCTGGTTGATAAGTTTGCAATAATCCTAAACTTTTCAATCCCACACGCCCTGCTCTTCCGGTAACTTGAGAAAGCAGCTGATAGGTACGTTCACTTGCGCGTAAATCGCCATTGGCAAGACCAAGATCAGCATCAATAACACCAACCAGAGAGAGCTTGGGAAAATGATGTCCTTTAGCGACCAACTGTGTTCCAATAATAATGTCCACATCGCCATTTGCAATGGCTTGTAATTCGCTTCGCAACTTCCCAATCCCTCCTTTGAGATCTGTTGAAAGGATCAATGATCGCGCTTGAGGAAAAAGCATTTGTGTTTCTTCGGCAATTCTTTCCACACCCGGTCCACAAGCCACGAGATGATCTAATGTCCCGCATTCAGGACAGGCTTGAGGAAGTGGTTCATGATATCCACAATGATGACATTTCAGTTGCCCTTGCGCACGATGTTCGACCAACCAACTTGAACAATCGGTACAATGAAAACGATGTCCGCAAATTCGGCATAAAGTTAAAGGTGCATAACCACGACGATTAAGAAAAAGAAGAGCTTGTTCGCCCTTATCAAGCGTTTGTTTTAAAGCCCTTTCAAGAGCAAAGGAAATAAAGCGCCCCTTTTGCACTCCTCCTTGGCGCATATCAATCACCCGCAACTGTGGAAGTGCAACTTCTTTAAAACGGGAAGGTAAATGCACCTTTTGATAACGCCCTTTTAAAACATTGGCTTGGCTTTCAATCGACGGTGTTGCTGAAGATAAAATAACAGGAAAATGCTCAAAAGAGCCCCGTGCAACAGCCATATCACGCGCATGATAAAAAATGCGCTCTTCTTGTTTATAAGCGCTATCATGCTCTTCATCGACAACAATCAAGCCAAGCTCATGAAAGGGAAGAAAAAGTGCCGAACGAGCCCCCGCAACGACACGCACCCGCCCTTCTGCAACTTGCCGCCAGACGCGTTCTCTACGACGTGGCGTCAGATCAGAATGCCATTCTGCTGCCGCAGCGCCAAAACGTGCATAAAAACGATCTAAAAACTGCTGCGTTAAAGCAATTTCCGGCAATAAAATTAAAACCTGCTTACCCCCTTTGAAGGCTTGAGCAACCGCTTCAAAATAAACCTCTGTCTTTCCTGATCCGGTAACACCATCAAGCAAAAAAACTTGAAACTGAGAAGATAAAACACCTTCTCGCAACATTGTTGCTGCTTCATTTTGTGCTCCCTGCAACTGAGGGGGACAAAAATCAGGATCAGGCATTGCCACAAGATCAGGAGCAGGAACCTTAACATCTTCAAAAATTCCTAGCGCTTTTAAACCTTCAACAACAGAAACCGAAGTTCCAGCCGCATGTGCCAGACCAGAACGTGTCCATATCTTCTCATTACGCACCAATTCCAAAATCCGTGATCGCGCTGGTGTGAGACGTTCTACATTTCCACCACAATATCGCAAACCCAGCATCTGCGCTTCCGGCTCTAAAGCAGCCGGTACCGACAAAACCAATCGTGCTACAAGACCAAAAGGCGCCATTGTATAGCGACTAACAAAACGCAAAAATGTGATCATTTCTGCTTTTAATGGGGGACAATCAAAAACATGAAGAAGAAAGCGTAATTTTTCACGCGCCACCGAAGCAGACTTTTGCCCATCGGCTATCTTCTCTCCAACATCTACAACAAAACCGCAAAGCTCACGCCCCATCAACGGAACCCGAACAAAGGAACCAACGTTCACCTCCATAGAAGATGGAACTTTATAACTATAAGCGTGAGCAACAGGAAGAGGAACCAATACGGATACAATCTTTTCCTCTATCATGTTTGAATTCATCTTTTAAACCAATCTACGACCTATTGAGCACCAACAGGCCTAAACCTTAATCTTTAAACACTCTTATAAAATTCATTGCAGGATTCAATCCCCCCGATTACAACACTTTTCTAACAAAAATTCTTTTTAATACTCATTTCATCACCAAAGTGCCAGTAAAAGAACCAATCTCATCGTCTATAACAAAAAACTCTATAGCAAAAAAACCAGCGCCATTCTTCTGTGTAAATAAAGCGCATCACTATTAAGCATTCAACATGCTATCGGTTAAGTGCATCCTTCAACAAAGCGATCCCATAGTGTGACCTCTTCCCAACACACACGTTTATTTTTTTACCGCCTCATATCTCAATTTATCTTCAACAAACTGATTTATAAAGATATAATCATCATTTCACCTATTGTAATAAAACCCTCAATACGATGAATTTTTCTCATTTCAACCCCATCGAGGAACATTTGTAAATCCTTATTGATGAAAGAGTATCCCATGATTTTAATTATAGGGAGAATAATATTGCAAATGGAGCCGTTACAATATTCACCTTGGCTTTGTGCCAAAACGTGAAAACACGTGTATACATCTTTCAGCTTGATTGAGAATCAAGCAACAATACAAGCAGCACAAAAGCGTATTGTTGAAGAATGGAGAACACAGAATAAATCAATGTAATTGACCATAAAAAAACCCTTCATGCGTAAAATTTTACAAGCGTTCTTCAACAGTGTTTTACGACAAAATAAATCCATCCGCTTTCATCAAAAACAAAGTTAAACATACCCCCTAAAAAAGGAAGGTATCTTATGATGCACTCTCAAATATCAAGAGCAATCGCAAATAGGAAATGAGCAAAGTGTTTGATAATGCTAGCTTATTTCCATAAATATAAAAACACCGCTACGCAAAGATGCCAATACGCAAAAATGTTGGTACGCAATGAATTCTATACCTTATCACGAGTAACACTATGAAATGGGTGTGGAAACGATAAATCATATTTCTTTACCGAAAACGGGTACATGATTAACACCATAGCATTCTTGTTCTTTACACAGATATTAATTCTTTCTCTTGCTTTTGCAGTCAACAATAGCGCATAACAAAAAATAGGATAAAGCTAAAAAGAAGAGGTTAGAGATGAAATTTTTTGTGGATAGCGCCAATATTGAAGAAATTCAAGAGTTACAGAATTTAAGCCTTGTTGATGGTGTTACCACCAATCCCTCTCTTATCCTAAAATCAGGACGCAATATTCTTGATGTTACAAAAGAAATTTGTGCTCTCGTTAGCGGACCTGTTTCTGCTGAAGTTGCAGCAACGGAATTTGAAAGCATCATGAAAGAAGCAGCTGTTTTAGCAAAGATTGCCGACAATATTTGTATCAAGCTTCCTTTAACACTCGATGGATTAAAAGCCTGTAAAGCCCTCACAGCAGCAGGACTAAAAACAAATCTCACACTTTGTTTTTCTGCCAATCAAGCCTTATTAGCCGCCAAAGCAGGTGCAACATTCGTTTCACCTTTTATTGGTAGACTTGATGATTGTGGAAATGATGGAAGTGAACTGCTTCATGAAATTCGCACAATTTATGATAACTATAACTTTGAAACACAAATCCTAGCCGCTTCAATCCGCACCGTTAATCATGTCAAAGAAGCAGCACTAAGCGGTGCTGACATTGCAACAGTTCCACCAGCAATCTTAAAAGCACTGGTCAAACACCCTCTCACCGACAAAGGGTTGCAAATATTCCTCGACGACTGGAAAAAAACAGGACAAAATATTGCTTAATATCTAGAATTTTTATTGGAAAGATCTTTTGAAAGTAACAAAAAGATCTGTTCAGCCAACTCTTCCGCAACACGTTTTTTTGCATCTTCTTCTGCTTGCAGCGTTGCATATTCTTGACGAAGTCGCTCAAAAGATGCATTCATCATTGCTGTTCCTTTTGCAACAAGAGTATTTTTCATATCCTGCAAAGTGTAAGAAGCTCTGCTCATAACAGTTCCAACAGAAGGTCGTCCCTTTCTCTTTTTCTCGAAATCAACCTCTATCTGCATAGATTCTCTTGTAAAGACGGATATCTGTAATGCCAATTGATAAGCAGGTAGAGAAGGTTTAGCACCATTTCCATACAAAAGAAAAAGCAGATGGTTGCGCACCATTTGTCCAAAACGATCCGAAGGTTCTTCCACAACAATAGAAGCAAGCTTTTGCGCTAATCCCAAAGAAGCTTGTCCAGAAGGGTATCCAGAAGCAGAATTCCCATAAGAAGCAGAATCCATTGTCATTGCACTCTGCAACTCTTGACGGTAAAGCGGTTTAACTTTGCATCCACACAACAGTGTGAATACACCAGCTAAAATGACAAGAATAGAACTTCTAAAAAACGACATTCACAATCCTTTTTGGAACAACAATGATTTTTTTCACAGGCTTTTCAACCAGCTGCGCCTTTACAAAATCTAACGCCAAAACCGCTTCTTTAATCATCACCTCATCAGCAGTTGCTGCAACGCTCACCTCACCGCGTTTTTTACCATTAATTTGTACTGGCAAAGTATAGCATTCCGCAACGGTTAACGTAGGATCATAAATAGGCCAAGCAAGCGCAGATATTAAATTTTTTCCCCCTAAAGCAGCATGACATTCTTCTGCTAAATGGGGCATCATGGGTGCAATCATAGCAAGAAAAAAATCCATGGCTTGACGTAAAGAAGCTTTCATTTCATCGTCAACACTTTCTATCCTATTTAACAACGGTGCCATAATATTCAAGAATTCATAAAGGCGTGCAATAGCCCGATTAAAAGCGAATTTTTCCAAATCATCTTCTACAGCGCAAAGCGTGCGATGTGCGACCTTTGAGAGTTCCAAAGCCGCTCCCTGATGCCCTGCACAAGGCGCCACATCCTTTAAAATAGAAGCACTCACAGCCACATGGCGCCAAACACGCTGTACAAAGCGATGTGCACCTTCAACACCAGATTCTGTCCAAATGACATCCCGCTCGGGAGGAGAATCTGACAACACAAACCAACGCACAGTATCAGCGCCATAAGATGCAATAATATCATCAGGATCAACGACATTCTTTTTTGATTTTGACATTTTCTCAATCAAACCAATCGTCACTTCACTTTGATCGGTTAATTTATAAGCACACCGCTTTCCATCTTTTTCAACAATCGAAATTTCTGCTGGAGAAACCCACCCTTGATCATCTCGATAGGTTTCATGCACCACCATCCCTTGGGTAAAAAGCCCCTTAAAAGGCTCATCTACCGTCACATGACCGACCAATTTCATAGCACGCATAAAAAAGCGCGCATAAAGAAGATGCAAAATGGCATGCTCAATTCCACCAATATATTGTTGCACAGGCAACCATTCAGCTGTTGCTTGTTTGTCAACAGGTTCCTGCGCAAAAGGAGCCGTAAAGCGTGCATAATACCAAGAAGAGTCAACAAATGTGTCCATAGTATCGGTTTCGCGTTTGGCAGGTTGACCACAGGAAGGACAAGTAACATTCTGCCACCTTTCATGTCGTGCAAGAGGATTTCCTGGTTGATCAAAAGTAACATCATCAGGCAACACAACCGGTAAATTGGCACGTGGAACAGGAACAACCCCACAAGTTGTACAATGGATCATCGGAATGGGACACCCCCAATAACGTTGACGTGAAATCCCCCAATCACGCAAACGAAATTGCACTGTTTTTTTTCCTTGCGGTTGCCCATTGAGCATTTGTTTTTCAAGCTTTTTAGCAGCTTCTTCAAAAGCTTGTTGGGGTGTCAAACCATCCAAAAAACTGGAATTGATCATCACCCCATCACCCGTATAAGGTGTTTCAGGTGTGACAAAATCTTCTGCTTGCTCTCCTTTTGGTAAAACCACCGGTTTTATTGGAAGATCATATTTACGCGCAAAATCGAAATCTCTCTGATCATGAGCTGGACAACCAAAAACAACCCCTGTTCCATAGTCCATAAGCACAAAATTCGCGATATAAACGGGAATATGTACTGTTGAATCGAAAGGATGAACAGCCAAAAGGGGCGTGAGAAACCCTTGTTTTTCAGCTGTTTCAAGTGCTGCCGTTGTCGTTCCACCACACCGACAATTTTCAATAAAAGCACTCAACGCTTTGTCTTTTTTTACCAAAGCTTGTGCAATAGGATGATCAACAGACAGAGCCAAAAAGGAGGCACCAAACAGTGTATCAGGACGCGTTGAATAACAAACAACCTCATCAAATTTCTCACAAACATCACCAGCATCACCCGCCGACTTTAAAGCCCAACGAATCAGCAAACCTTGTGATTTTCCAATCCAGTTTTTTTGCATGGTGCGAACTTTTTCCGGCCATTGGTTCAGCTCTTCAAGCCCTGCCAAGAGATCTTCACTAAAGTCGCTAATTTTGAAAAACCACTGCGTCAACTCACGTTGTTCAACCAACGCACCAGAACGCCATCCCCGCCCATCAACAACCTGTTCATTGGCCAAAACAGTATGATCAACAGGATCCCAATTCACCTTAGCCACTTTACGTGCTACCAACCCCTTTTGATAGAAATCAAGGAACAACATTTGTTGTCGGTGGTAATATTCCTCATCACAAGTCGCAAATTCCCGAGTCCAATCTATCGAGAGCCCTAATTGTTTTAATTGCCCACGCATCACCGCAATATTTTGATAGGTCCAAGTTTTAGGGTGCACTTTATTTTGCATAGCGGCATTTTCAGCCGGCATCCCAAAAGCATCCCACCCCATGGGATGAAGCACATTAAACCCCTTGGCGCGTTTATAGCGTGCAACCACATCCCCCATGGCATAATTGCGCACATGCCCCATGTGAATACGGCCAGAAGGATAAGGAAACATTTCTAAAACATAATATTTTTCACGAGCATCTTCTTGAAGAGTCTGAAAAATTTTCTTTTCATCCCAAATTTCTTGCCATTTTTTTTCTCTCGCACGTGGATTATAGCGTTCGCCTATATTATAATGTCCAATTGTCATTCCCATTATACTCTTTTAATAAAACAGAACCAAAAACTTGTTTTATTATGCTTGACCATGGATTAACCTCATCGTCAACATTTTCGTGAAATATTTCCCTAAGTATTTTATAAAACTTTAAAAAAAAACGACCAACTCTTGAACAAAAAAGGTAAAGCACAAAAACATGAATACACAAACGCCCCTCAATGCCCCTTCCGTTGAAGCATGGCAAAACCTTCAACAAGACATTGCTGAAACATGTCAAGAGCTACAACGCCCTATAGAAGAAATTGAACTTATCGCTGTTTCAAAAACTGTTTCTGCTGTTGATATACGCCCCATTTTACAAGCAGGACAACGTCTTTTTGCAGAAAACCGCGTACAAGAAGCGGCACAAAAATGGCTCGGGTTACGTCAACAATTTGAAAATATTAAACTCCATCTCATCGGTCCCCTACAATCAAATAAAGCCGCTGAAGCTGTAAAGATTTTTGATGTCATCCAAACGGTTGACCGTGAAAAAATAGCCAAAAGCTTAGCTGAAGAAATGGAAAAACAAAAAAGGCATCTTCCTTGCTATGTTCAGGTTAACATTGGCTTAGAACCGCAAAAAAGTGGTATCGCACCACAAGAAGCTACATCTTTTGTTTCTCAATGCAAAAACAACTATGGACTTGATATCATCGGTCTTATGGGCATCCCTCCTGTCGACGAAAACCCCGGACCCTATTTCGCGCTCTTAGCAAAATTAGCAAAACAAGCAGGTCTTCCAAAGCTTTCCATGGGTATGTCCAGTGACTTCAAAACCGCTCTACAGTTTGGCTCTAACGTCCTTCGCATTGGCTCCGCTTTATTTGGAAAACGCCCTGTGTAAAGCAATTTCCTCTCATATAAATTCATTCCCCCCTTCATATAAATTCCCATTGAAAATTCTACGAACAAACCAAAAACAAAAGAAATGAGAAAAAATACTTCCTTCAATATCAATAAAAGAGCAATTCTAGCAAAAAAGATTCCAGTCCCTCTTTCATCCTGTTAGCAAAATTAGCAAAAAAGCTGGTTTCTCAAATTTCTCACCGGCACATCCACAACACGTACAATAGCTTCAAAATAGCATTGCAATTTGGCTCTCATATTCTCGCACATTGGCTTTACTTTACCCCCCCTCTGACCGCCTCTCCAGCAAAAGCAACATAAAAAATAAATCCTTATATAAAGGCAAAATGATAAGAGGAGCGTTGCACATAAATGAAAAAACTGTCGCGAAATAAATAATTGCAAAAGAATATTTAATACGATTATCACAATGATTTCCATTAAAAACCACGAATTCTCTTAACTTCCCCAACAGGCGTAAACGATTTTCCCACATGCCAATGGCGTAAAGCAGGCAAAAAGAGGCTTATGGCTGCATAATACAGTAACAAAACTCTTTCATGTAAGTCACTTGAGCAAAATAAACATCTCAAATGCCCAATAGAGTACCAAGAGCCGCGCTAAACAACATGAATAGCAATCTATAAGGTCCAACAATAGCATAAAGACTTTCTATGCTCTACAAAGCGTAAAATACGGTCAATATTCGCCTGAAAAATAAAAGAACGAATCCCGTTCATATGCACATAATACATGCAGGCAAAACAATGGCAATGAGATCGATCCCAATAACGATATTCCTCTATCATTATTCCTTTATCATTCTCATAAACAAAGAGAAAAACTTCAACTTTTCATATGCGCAATTTTTCTAAACTTAAACTTCAATTAAGAAAAAATATGGTGTCATTTCTTATATCTTAAAAAATCATAAGTAATATTATTATCTTTTTAAGCATAAAAATTTCATATATACATAATTTATATATTATTTATACAGTATTTTTATTGCTATTTTTAAAGTTTATCTTTGACATTTATCTAAAAATACGCGATAGGCATTTGAAATGTATCATTATGATACTACTTTTGATGTAGATAATTAAGGAGAATTAATATGTTTGGTTCATTCAACACATTCGGTCATATGGTGACAAAGCCTTCTTTTGGTCATTCGCACAATTCAAGACCTACTCATGGAAATGCATGCAGTCCTAATGCTTTTCTTTCTCACATGAATGCACAAGGTTTTGACTATGCAGTTGCAGGAGGGATAACCGGAGCAGCATTGGGAGCTGCAACTGGTCCAGGTGCACTTATGGGTGGACTTACTGGTGCCACGACTGGTTTCTTCGGAGGTTTTGGTTTAGGGTTCGTACAGAAAGTTCATGAGTGTTGGTTCTAATTTTTAGAGAGCAACTATAAAGATATCTCTGAAGTTAATAATTTGTAATTTTTTTCGAAAAATATCTAAATTATATTATCTACAATTATTATTGAGACGGACTTCAGAGATATTTATAATTTGTAATTATATTATAATTTGGATTGCGTGATGACAGATCTTATCTCTAAAATTATTGAAACGCTTATAGCAACATTTTTTTTTGGTTTAATATATCTTTTTTATTATAATTTTATTTCTTATAGTTGGAAAGATTCTCTAAAAAAATCATTATTAATAAGCTCAATATTCTTTCTTGTTAGTCTTTTATTTAACTATATTGGTTTATATCAAATTCTGAGAAATATTTTATAATAGACATTTTTAAAATGTCTTAGTGTGTTTATAAAAAGCTCTATACCGCAATAGGTTTTGCTATATTTGAGTATCCTAAAAACATAGAATACCTTCTTTAATATCATCACATCAGATTTAAAAATTGACTATTCTAATCTTTGTCATTTAGTCTAACCTCATAATGAAAAGCTTTTGGGAAAACTCTGCCACAAATATAACCATACAAAAATACAGAGGCAGATTTTTCCAAACAATAAAAAGAGGGAAACATGACTGAAAAAATCTATCCAGTATCAGAAGAGATCAAAAAAAATACTTTACTCGATGAGGAAACTTATCAACAGTGGTATCGAGAAAGCATCGATGATCCAGAAAGCTTCTGGGCAAAACATGGTCAACGCATTGAATGGTTTAAACCTTTTACAAAAGTAAAAAACACTTCTTTTAACGGAGATGTCTCCATTCAATGGTACGAAGATGGGATAACAAATGTTACCTATAATTGCATTGATCGCCACCTGAAAACCCATGGAGACAAAATCGCGCTCATTTGGGAAGGAGATAATCCTTATCATGATAAAAAAATAACCTATAACGAGCTTTATGAACATGTTTGTCGTTTTGCTAATCTTTTGAAAAGTCGTGGCATTAAGAAAGGCGATAAAGTAACCATTTATCTTCCTATGATTCCCGAAGCAGCCTATGCCATGCTTGCTTGTGCTCGCATTGGTGCTATTCATTCGGTTATTTTTGCTGGCTTTTCTGCTGAAGCAATAGCAGGACGCCTTGTCGATTGTGAATCAACCTTTATGATTACCGCTGATCACGGCTTGCGTGGCGGCAAACGGATCAACTTAAAAGACAACGTTGACCATGCCATTGAGATAGCCGCGCGCCAAAACGTGCAGGTGGACCAAGTCATGGTTATACGGCGGACTTGTGGACCCATTCAATGGATAGAGGGACGTGATTTTTGGTACCACGAAGAGATAGCTCATGCCAAAACAGCTTGTCCACCAGAACCAATGAACGCTGAAGATCCACTTTTTATTCTTTATACTTCAGGCTCCACCGGCAAACCCAAAGGTGTTTTGCATACCACAGCAGGCTATCTTGTTTTCGCCTCGATGACTCACCAATATGTTTTTGATTACCACCCCAATGAAGTTTACTGGTGTACGGCTGATATTGGTTGGATAACCGGCCATTCTTACTTGGTTTATGGACCTTTATGTAATGGTGCGACCACTTTAATGTTTGAAGGCACACCAACCTTTCCTGACAAAGGCAGATTCTGGGAAATTGTCGACAAGCATCAAGTCAATACACTCTATACAGCACCAACAGCTATCCGCGCCTTAATGGGAGCAGGAAATTCGTTTGTTGAACACTCAGACAGAACATCGTTGCGTCTTTTAGGCACAGTAGGAGAACCTATTAACCCAGAAGCATGGGAATGGTTTTATCATATAATTGGAAATGACCGTTGTCCGATTCTCGATACATGGTGGCAAACGGAAACAGGAGGGCATATGATCACACCCTTGCCTGGTGCAACCCCCCTCAAAGCAGGATCGGCCACACGTCCTTTCTTTGGTGTTCAACCCCAAATTGTTGATGCCCAAGGCAATGTTTTAGAAGGTGAAGCAGAAGGCACTCTTTGTATCAGTGATTCATGGCCAGGACAAATGCGCACACTTTATAAGGATCATGAACGCTTTATTCAAACTTATTTTTCCTCCTATAAAGGAAAATATTTTTCAGGCGATAGCTGTAGGCGCGATAGCGACGGTTATTATTGGATCACAGGACGAGTTGATGACATTCTCAATGTCTCGGGGCACAGATTAGGAACTGCTGAAATTGAATCAGCCCTTGTTTCTCATCCCTCTGTATCAGAAGCAGCTATTGTGGGTTACCCGCATCCCATTAAAGGACAAGGAATTTATAGTTTTGTGACCCTCATGGAAGGAACAGCGCCAAGTGAAGAATTGCAAAAAGACCTTATCAAGCATGTGAGACAAGAAATAGGCTCTATTGCCATATTGGATAAAATTCAGTTTGCTCCGCAGCTTCCCAAAACGCGATCAGGGAAAATTATGAGACGTATTTTACGAAAAATCGCTGAAAACGATTTTGATACTCTCGGAGATATTTCAACTCTTGCCGAACCACAAGTTGTTGAAGATCTGATTGCCAACCGACAAAACTAAAAAACACGACGAAATACAACATACGGTGGTTTTTGTTTTTTGCTAAAATTATCTCAGCATTATTACGAAAACCACCGAGGATAATAAAAAACAAAACAATTCATGAAAAGCTCAATCATTCTAACAACAAACGCTTTTCTTCATGAGAGGTAAGAAATAATTTAAGCCAAAACCTCAGGATTGGGATACGAACAAGAATAAGAAAGTAAGATAAAAAGAGCAACATAGCTTTTTAAAATCACCCAATGTCCACTCAGTGCAAAAAAAGCTTCTGAGTAAGAAGGAAAAATAGTTCTGATGTTTATGCTAGAATCCCTTTGAAATTCCTGCTAAAATCATAAATAAGGCTAAAAAAAGAAAGTATAAGTGATAATATTCTTGAGCAAAAATATTTATCTATAACGAGGGTGTATAAAAAATATTGAAAACCATGAAATCTAAAATAAACAAGCTTACAACAAAAATCTAAAGCAATGAAAGTAAGAGTTTTTAGAATAAATGATGCAATATAAAATCAGGAGTAATAATAAAAAGTGATTCATTTTGAAAATGTCGGCCTACGCTATGGAATGGGCCCTGAGGTCCTTCGTGATATTAGCTTTCATATTCCTCCTGGATCATTTCAATTTCTCACAGGTGCCTCTGGAGCAGGGAAAACGTCGCTGATGCGTCTTATGTTTTTGGCACTCAAACCCACCCGCGGTCATATTGATCTCTTTGGAACAGACACAGCATTACTCAAACGACAAGAGCTCCCTGCGCTGCGACAACGTATCGGGGTGGTTTTTCAAGATTTTCGTTTACTCGACCACATGACCACTTATGAAAATGTCTCCTTACCTTTACGCATTAAAGGACAAGAAGAAGCAACCTATCGCAATGAAGTGGAAGATCTTCTCTGTTGGGTAGGTCTTGGAGATCATATTCATGTTTTACCACCGGTTCTTTCCGGTGGGGAAAAACAAAGGGTAGCCATTGCACGCGCACTCATTGATCAACCTGAAATTCTACTTGCCGATGAACCCACCGGAAATGTCGATCCGCCCTTGGCAAAACGCCTCCTCCGTTTGTTTATTGAATTAAACCGTTTTGGAACGGCTGTTATCATTGCCACCCATGATATTGCCTTAATGGAACAAGTTGCAGCACGGCGTATGCTTCTCCATAACGGACGGATGACGATTCATGAATAAATCTTTCCCCATTTTTACAAGCAATAAAAAAAATACAACAGCGATTATTCCCAGTGGTAATATTTCTGGAAAAGCATTAGTTGCCGTGATTGCTATTATGACATTTCTTTCAAGCCTCACCTTAATCGGTGTTGATTTGGTCCAACGTGCCGCCCAAAATTGGAGTAATCAGATTAGCTATGAAGCAACAATACAAATACGCCCCATTGACAATGTTGATATCAACAAAACACTCCGTGATGCCGTACAATTGGTTAAAAAATTTTCTGGTGTACAAGATGCAAAAATTGTTGACAAAAAAGCTACAGAAAAGTTACTGGAGCCATGGCTTGGAACAGGCTTCAATGTCAATGAACTACCCCTTCCCCGCCTCATCATTGTGACCCTGAATGGGGATGAAAAAATCAATTTTTCAGCCATTAATCACGCCATTAAAACCCAAATTCCAGGAGGTCAATTTGATGATCACCGTGTTTGGGTTCATCGTTTTGCGACCATGGCACACACCACTGTTTTCATTGGTTTTTCAATTTTAGCATTGGTTTTAGGCTCTCTTATCCTCACCATCATTTTTGCCACCCGCAATGCATTGGCAGAAAATACACATATTATCAATGTCTTATATTTCCTTGGTACTGAAACTCTTTTCATTGCGCGCCAATTTGACTGGCATTTTTTTAAAACTGCGCTGCGTGGTGCTTTATATGGTGGTCTCACAAGCATCTTTCTGTTTTCAGCCTTTTGTCTCTGGACGAATTATAACTTGGGAAGAGTAGAAGCTAGCCAAGTAACAGCTTTGTTTGGACATCTTTCCATAAGTTCCATCCCCTACGGAAAAATCACTCTGCTTATTATTTTCGTTTCTTTTCTCACCACCCTTACCAACCGCATGACTATTTTAGCGCAACTGAAAAAAATCGATCAATGTGAAAACGGTTTATTTTAATTTTATGACTCACAACAGCCCCAACTCATTGATGCAAAAAAATTTAGAACGTCCTCTTCCAAAACGGCCCCACTATAATAGTTGGTCTCCCTGCTTTTTATTTCGCTATTTTCCACCGACAACCCTTACTCTTTCAATCATTGTTTTCATTTTCTGGAGCGGTTTTATCATTTTTTCTGAAAAAACTGAACGACTTTCTCCCCCAACACCTCTCCCCAAAGCGGATGCCATTATCGTGCTTACAGGCGGAGAAAACCGAATAGAGACAGGACTTAATCTCTTACAAAGGGGGTTTGGTTCACGTCTCCTCATCAGTGGCGTAAACACCACAACCAATCTGAAAAGTCTCATGCACAACATGCATATTACCCCACGGCTTATCTCCTGTTGTATTGACATTGGGCATCAAGCGATTAACACCAGAGGAAACGCCGAAGAAAGCGCCGCTTGGATCAAAAAACACCACTATAGAACCCTTTATATCGTCACCCATGATTACCATGTGTGGCGCTCAATGCGAGAACTTAAATATTTAATGCCTGATATCCATTTCATTGCCTATCCTGTTAAAAAGAACAATGCTGAAAGCGCAATACAACAGATCAATCAAATCCGCATTCTTATATTCCAATATATTAAAACGCTCCAAGTCTATATCAGAACCGCATTCTAATCTTTATCCTTCTGACTTTTTAAAAACCTTGCCACCCACGAACCGCTTCATACCCTTCCACACGAGTTGCCTCTATAAAAGCTCGACAGAGCTTACCCTCATACAACGCAGAACATCCCAATGCACGTGTCATTGTATTTGCACGTTCACCCAAAACATCTCTTACATCCCAAACATATCTCACAGCGCGGATCTGTACATGCCATCCCAATATATAAGCTCTTGTAAATAGAGCCCCCAGACAGCCATAAGATCTCCAGACTTGTCATAAAAATCTATTTACACCACTGTCTTACCCTTCATAAAAAATGCAAACCGCCCCACCCTATATTTTGCCACCCCCCAAGTATTACGATAGCTCTTAAACCTCTTGGGATGATTGGTAAGAGGCATGCATTACGCCTTTCTTAAACACGAACATACCAACCTCATATGACATGCAAAGAAGTAATTTTAATAGATTTAAAATAAGAAAATTTATAATACTTAGATTTCTCATTTAACAGAGAGAACATTAAACTATCATTATAAGTCAATATATTAGTAACAATCTCTTATTCTAAAAAGCATCTTCATAAGAGCATTTTAGATCACAGATAGGAATAAGCTCAAAACGCACACCGCGACAAATACCCTACATTTTTTATCGCAATCTTTTTTGAAATCATTTCGCTCTCTAAGATCACTTTTTGTCTGGTTTCCTCTCCCAAAAAGAACGAAAATTTTTAAACTCTATTGATCTGTAAACAATAATAACTCAGCTTCTTGTCTAACGCGTTCCACCTGCTCACTTCAATATCAGAACACCTCAAAAGACAGATTTCATGAGAATTGTCATTTCCTCTCAACATCTCAAAAGGCGACGATTCTTATTAGCAACGATTTGTAAACAATCCACTTTCTCTGGACAGGTTCCACTCAGCTTCCCCATTTATATGGTTTACTCACATAAAGCTCGACAAGAAAACCCTTCCTGAGAATATTCATCACTACCGCTAAAGCTCATGCGTCATAATTTTAGCGACCTCACTGCCTAAGGTGCTTTATCACATACAATATATTGATTTATAATGAAATTTATTACGCTTCAACTTGAATGAGAGCTCTCAATATCATCAGATTCTCTCATTTCAAATCTGTTCTCTATTGAATCAATCAAAACCATTTTCTTGCACATCACATAGGACTTGCACATCACAAAGGAAGAGAGCCTGCGCAGCGTAAAACTGTACAAGAAAGACATGCCTCTTATGGACGTGTCTCAAGTGCCAAGGGCTGTCGCAATACCCACGAGCTGACAAGGTGTGTGATAGTGCCAGTTTGTTACGACACAGCGCTATTTTACCGCACAATGGATAATTTAACCTTTTCAGTTTCTCTCACTTCCAATTTTGGCAGGTTGCGCACAATTTTCATTGTTTCCAAGCTTACAGTAATAACCCGCTGAAACAATTCCAATGGATAAGCTGGATTACCCACCGTTTCAACAGCATAGCGATTGGCATCATTCACAATCCCACTCGCTTTATCCGTTTTGACAACCTGCCGCTCCATAACCCATTCAAGAGCAGGCCTGCCATTGATCACATACTCATAAGCTTCAAGAGGAATATTCTGCATCGTGATATTCGCATTATAAACCACGGTGCTTTTGTCAATAGCACCACGCTTACCAGCAAATTTCATTGCTTCAACACGATAAAAACTCTTCTCATCAGAAATCACCCAAGTTCTTGGATCACCCTGTTTATAGGTAACGGGATAGGGCTCAACCTCTTCATAATTCATATGCAAATCACCAAGCTTTCGCCCCGCTGTAACAAAAGCCCAAAAATCCTCTACCTTTTTAACTGTTGGAATACGCGGCAATTGTTTAGACAGATTATGCGCATAACGAGCACGATAATCTTCAGAATGCAAAATCCCATAAACATAATAAAACAAATCATCCTTTGTAATCATTTCACCAGGATAAGCTGCCTTAAAATAAGCCAACCCTTCATCCGTAAGAGCATCACGCCGCTCTAAACCAGTTTCTTTGCTTTCCTCTGCAAAATTTGCAAACAAATGAACCTGATCCCCCTCCTTATTTTTCAAGGACACAGTATCTTCATAAACATACCGTGGAAAACATTGACCAGTATCCATTGCATGAAGATTAGATAAATTCTTAGTCATCAGAACAGAAAATCCACTGCTTGCTCCAATTCCCGTAACTTGTATCACCTTATTTTCAGCCGCTTGTTCCAAAGGAAAAATACGTGGCATTTGTAAAACTCTATGGTTAAAAACACGATTGTAATAGAGCCACTGTTGTGTAAAAGGACGATAAAGGCTCTGGGTAATATACGTATCTTTAAATTTAAAAGCTTTCCCCCTTATTAATTCTTCTTTAAGGCTACTACTCCAACTAATCTTTCTAGAATCTGTATTGACAAAATCGTTCACAGCATTTGCACGTGCTTTGCGATCAGAATGTAGATACGCAGCATTAAAACGCTCTACTTCACTGTTATAAAAAGCAATCATATTGCTCATATTCTTTGCTAAAGCTTCACGACTTGAGTTATATGTCCAAGCATCACGACTAGTTTGTATACCGCCAGAAAAATTTTCAAAGAGCCTTTTATCACTGCCTTTCTTGTCACCTAAGGCTAGAAATTTTTCAAAATCATTATTGCGCTGATTCAGCCAATCGCCATGCTCATCAGGTGTAATCATCTGCCAGCTGTGTTCACGTGTGATACCACCAATACTCCCCAACCTCTGAAGTTCACGGAGCTTTTCTTTTGCTGTGAGATAATCTCCAATATCACGAAAATATATTTTCCCATGCTGTTGTGCATCCGGATTTTTAACCAAAATGGAAATCGCAATAGGTGCGCGAGACCCAGAACCAAAAATCTTTCCCCCCTCCTTTCGAGAGAGTTCTCCAGAAGTTCGTTGATTCCCCCGCAAATGGAAAATATAAAGGCTGCTAAATTCCTCGATTAAACATTTTCGTAAACCATCCGTAGAGTAACTACTAATAAAACCTGCATTTGTCACAAAACCAATAACACCACAGTCTTTTATACGGTCACTTGCCCAACGAATGGCACGAATATAACTGTCATAAAGTCCATTAACATTGCTTGCTTTAGATTGAGCGGCATAGGTTTCACGAATGCGACGATCCAATTTAGGATAGCCAATATTCTGCGCATTGTCGTTTTCACTTTTTTGTCCAGAAGAATAAGGGGGGTTGCCAACAATAACACGAATATCCAGTTCCTTCTGGTGCGCCCGACGTGTACTGTTATCCACCAGCAAATCACTGATCAGGTCTTTTTCTTGCTCATAGAGCTGGAATGTATCGGTCAAACAAATTCCCTCAAACGGAACATAACCTCCCCCCATCAGACCATGATAGGTCATCTCAATATTAATGGCTGCAATATAATAGGCTAAAAGCACGATTTCATTGGCATGAATTTCACGACAAAATTTGTGTTTCATCTCCTCTGGTTTTATCAGACCCGATTGTAAAAGCCGCGTGATAAAAGTACCCGTTCCAGTAAAAGGATCCATGATGTGCACACCCGATGAGCCAAGCGTTTGCCCAAATTCTTGCTCTAAGACATCATTGACAGAGTGCAAAATAAAATCCACAACCTCGACGGGGGTATAAACAATGCCTAGTTTTTCTACAGTGCGTGGAAAAGCATAACGAAAAAACTTATCATAAAGCTCTACAATCAACCTCTGTTTTGCTTCTGGATCCGTAATGCCACTGGCTCGTAATTTTACACTTGCGTAAAATTTTTCCAGATCTTTGGATTCCTTATCAAGATTTGCCTCATCAAGCACATCAAGAATACGCTGCATAGCACGCGAGACAGGATTTTCACGTGTGAACTGATACTCCTCAAACAACACATGAAAGACAGGACGCGTGATAATATGTTGTGCCAACATCTCAATCGCATCAGCCTCTGTAATCGCATCATTTAAATCATCACGAAGTTCTGCCATAAATCTGTCAAAGGCTTGACGCGCCTCAGTCTCTGGCTCTGCCAGAATACCTGTTAAACGCGTAATATGATTCTTAGCAATTTCAGCAATGTTGCTCGCCCAATCTTCCCAATAATCACGTGTCCCACATTTCTTGACAATCTTTGCCATGATGGCACGAGAAATCTCATCCACAGGGAAAGCAAGCTCCCCTTGTCCATCTGTAAAAAGGACATCACGCTCCGCTGTACCAATGCCCAATCGTGCTGGTTGTGCGCGTAGTGGAAGATTGTCTACAACAGCCGTAATAGCCTTTAATTCAGTGCTCTGTGTGACACCAATAATCTCAATCACATTGCTAATATCTTGCCCGAGGGATGCCTTATTAATCGTCGCATCAAAACGATCATCATGCGCACGCAAAGCATTTAAAATTTGCCAGATAACCCGATATTTATCATTGTTGTTCAAAGCCTGTTCCGCTGGAGTATCAGGAGGAATACCAATTGGCAAAATGACATATCCCATCTTTTTACCCTCAGAGCGACGCATCACCCGCCCAACCGCTTGCACAACATCAATCTGGCTTTTGCGTGGATTTAAAAATATGATCGCATCAAGAGCCGGAACATCCACCCCCTCAGACAAACACCGAGCATTGGTCAAAATACGACAAACATCATCCCCACTATCAGCTTTCAACCAGTCAAGTAATGCACCACGATCCTTCGCATTGAAAGTGCCATCAACATGCTCAATTTCACACTTCAGAAAATGCTCATTTTCTGTATCCTCTTTCGTATAATCAAGATATTCTCTAACAACCGCAGAAAACTCATCACGCACAAGTTCAGAACTTTTAATAGTTTTACAAAACGCTAAAGCACGATGCATAGGATATAAATCCGCACCAACATCAGCCTTCATATTTTGTTTTGTCAAAGCCTTATAACAGCCAATAATCTTTGTTGCATCATCAAGAATAAGCTCAGAATCGCTATCACTAAGGCGCTTCTGAACAGCGGAACTGACCAATTTTTCGTCCATTGCTAAGACAATAACCTTATAATCTGTTAAAAGATCATTTTGTACTGCCCATGAAAAACCCCGATAAAAAAGTGTTTTACCAAAAAGTTTTTCATCATCCATCGAAGCAAGAACGGCATTAACTTCATTCGCGCGACTTTTTGCGTTATCACCAAAAATGCGTGGTGTCGCTGTCATATAAAGGCGTTTCTTGGCGCAAATAACATCATTAGAATGCACCTTAACAAAATTGGATTCACCCTCGCCCACCAGCGTTGCCCCTGTTGTACGGTGCGCTTCATCACAAATGATAAGATCAAATGTTGGCAAACCATAGTTTTTCTGAGCATCAGCAATCACCTGAATAGATTGATAGGTTGCAAACACCACGGTCATCTTATCTGCAACACTCTTCGCCACCTGTTCTGCAAGTTTAGCAGCATCGGTTGTCGCCGGAAAAGCAAGATCAAACACATCAATTTCAGCAACATCATCACTATTTTTACGACGCTTTCCCACTTGTGTATCGGAACAAACAGCAAAAGATCTCAATCCGATTCCTGCATCCGTTGTCCATTCACGAACCGTCTGTGACATCAGTGCCAAGGAAGGAACAAGAAACAAAACAAACTTGCCTTCACCCGCCAAATCCTCAGCAATTTTAAGACTGGTAAATGTCTTACCAGTACCACAAGCCATAATAAGCTTCCCCCGATCTGCTTGAGCAAGCCCAGCACGCACATCACGCAATGCTTCCAATTGATGTGGACGCAACTTCTTTTTATCCTCCAAAACAACTTTGCCCTGGGCTGCAAAAGTTTCCCAACAGATCGGACTTTGTTGTATATCGGAAAGATTAATCCGTATAACAGGAATATCCTGCCCCCGTATCATTGTTTCAGCGTTATCACTCCAAGCACTTTCAGTACTATCTATAATAACACGCCGCTTGAATGGAGCTTTCCCTGATGCCGAAATAAAACTATCAATATCTGCTTTTCTAATCCGATAGGCTGCATCATAAAATTTACATTGGATTGCCGCAAAACCCCCTCCATCACGAAGCTTTGCCACAAGATCGATACCAGTATCATGACCATCCCAATCATTTTCATGAGCCCAATCTTTAAAGGTTTGAACCTTCTCATAACACCCAGACTGAAGAGGATCATGTGTCAGATAAGCAAGAGCAAAACGCTCAAAATATGTACCTTTATCTCGTTCGGTACGCGCTTCATCACGATAGCTCTGTAAAAGCGATTGCAGCGTCGTCATGCTTTTCTCTCTATTAAAAACATCTTCAATTATCGAATCTAGACCTATTCATTAATGCCTCTTGTTCTACCCAAAAAACTTAAAAAAAGCTTAAAATTGCTTGATTTTAAGATATTTCTTCTATGCTTAATTAAATCAACAAGAGAGAATCTTTTGATCTTTTTGAGTATCCCCCAAATCATATGATGCATTTATTGATGTCTATATCCCTATGGAAATAAACGGTAAGGCGTGATGATTTTGAAAATATTTTTTGCCTTTTGTTAAGAATACACAATAAAGTGCGCAATAATTTTAGGATTTAGCTTAAGAATGAGAGGAGGAAATGGATAGGACACCTGCGAACACACAAGACACCAAGGAAGAAACTCCACACACAAAACAGCGCATTTTACGAACGATCATGCATATAATTTCACTATAATACGCAAAATATTAGTCGTGATATTCAAAATATTGATTTTTGAAATATTTCTTTGTCTTTTGTTCTTTCGTAGACTAATTATTCGCTTCTTATACTTTATAGCGGGTGGTTTTAGAATTCTTTTTTATATGTACAATATATTGATTTATAATGATAATATAGCGTCATTCATATTAAATTAGAACTCTGAATAACGTAAGATTTTCTCATTTCAAATCTGTTTATCTTGAATCAATCAAAACCACCCGCTTGCACATCACAAGCGGGATGAGTGTGTGGAGAAAAACTGTACAAGAAATGACTAAAAATGGCTCTTATGAACCGCCGCCTTAATGCAAGGTCTATCGCAACACCCACGAGCTGGCAAATATAATGATGGTGCCGGCTTATTACTTCATAAGCGTAAAGATGGAGGTGCTCAATAGATTTACCATGAACAGCGTCGCAAAATAGGCTTGGATACCTTGAAAAATGTTTCTTTAAAACAAGAGTGTTAATGTGCAACACAATGGCGCTCTGTATCGAACTTGTAGCAGGAGGAAGAATACCATACCAACTAGACATACCATTGCTCATCACTAGCGCCATTATGTTCTTTAGCAGCATAACTGCAGCTTGGTATTACGATGCTCTTACTTCATCTCACATCTGCTGAATATGAGCTTATTCTTTTTCAATAAATGAAAGCCCCTTTCATTCATACATCATTCAAAATAAGAAGCTATCCGCCTCTCAAACTTTTTGTTGTCCTCACCAAACTCATGAAATCAAACCCGCATCTCACGGTATTAGTTCTTAAGATCACGCCCCCTACCGAGTATCTGACGGCATCCTTACCCTAGAAACTCAAATGGCTTGTTTATCCTTCAGCTCCAAAATCATGAGATAAGGCAGAAAAAAGCGATGCCTTAAACAAAATATTCTAAAGAAAGCTAAGTTACTCGCATAAAGGAACAGAAAATGGCTGTGTCTTAGGTCACATTTTAAAACTTGAGCACGATCATAATTTATTTGCATAAACCTAAACACCTATAATTTGCACCACCTTCTGCAAAACTAAAAGTGAGAAATCCTCATAACCTCTTTTCCGAAAATCTTAAAAAGACTAAACGAAACCTCTTAAACTGCTCAACTATCTCGATACCAGTTCATTTTTTTGGAAGAACGGAGGTTTAAGCTGTTTTTGGCATCAACCTTCTTTTTTGTTCTTTTGTTTGTTAGTAGATATACTATTCACTTCCCCCGCCTCTTTTTAGGTTAAATCTTAAGAATCGTCGCGCAGTATATTTTATTTGTCCTCCTCTTCACATCTCAGAAGACGAGAATTTTTAACAAAATTCAGTCTGCAAGCAATCTCATTCTAACGGGTTCTATTTAATTTCTCCTTAATAGGATTTACTTCCATAAGACTCGACAAGAAAGATTTAAAATATTCATCATGCATTCTCAAAACATTTAATGCCTCAAGAAGGCTTATATGCCTACCATATCTCACATGATGGGGTGCCCTATAAAACGTTCACCTCTAGTGGTACGCTCCACTTAATGAACAAAGCGTTTTCTAAAATAGAGCAGCAAATAATGCTAAACTTTTTCCATTCATGTTTCGCTTCATAAATGCTTCATCCAAGTGGAAAGCATCACGAACAAACATGCCCCAATTGATAAAGCTTAATCGCGTGAAAGGGCGACAACAGGGTCAAGCCGTGAAGCTTGCCGCGCTGGAGAAAAGCCAAAACATATTCCTATGAGGGTTGAAAAAGTAAGAGACATAATGATCGATTCAATAGTATAAACCAAATGAATAGGTGCCTTAAACAGAAGAAACAAGCCACCTATAGAAAGTCCAAGCAAGATTCCCAAACCACCACCAATCACACAAACCAAAATCGCTTCAATGAGAAATTGCTGTAAAATATCACTTTGCCGTGCACCAACTGCCATACGCACGCCGATTTCATTGATCCGCTCAGAAACAGTGACCAACATAATATTCATCACCCCTATACCCCCCACAACCAGGGAAATAGCTGCAATTGAAGAAATTAAAAGTGTTAAAATATTTGTACTCTCCATAACACGTTCACGGAAAAATTCAGAATTTCTAATGAAAAAATCCTCCCCGCCATGCCGCATAATGAGAAAACGTTTTATCATGGTCTCCGCTAAATATGAATCAATATCATCAGCAATCCTAACAATAATTGCACGAACTTCTGTTGTACCAAGAAAACGCGTCTGCACTGTTGTATAGGGTAAATAAAGCTGTAAAGTATTTGATGTATCTCCACTTGCATTATTTTGCGAATCAACAACACCAATAATACGCGCAGGAACATTACCCACATTCACCACCTTTCCAAGGGGGCTTTCATGGCTATGGGGGAAAAGAACAGACAATGCTTCTTTCTCGATCACGAGATCAACCGCCCGATCATGGACACTTTTTTGATCAAAAAACTGTCCTTTGAAAACTTTGAGCCCCTGTGTCTGAAAAAATTGTTCTCCCACCCCCGCAATAATGGCATTGACTTCAATTGCACCAAAACGCACTTTCGAGCTTGCTGAAATCTGTGGTGTCACACCAGAAACATAAGGTAATCCAGACAAGGCTTCTGCATCAGCTTCAACCAAACTGGTTATTTTTTCTGCTTGTGGATCAGAAAAACTTTTACCAGGAAAAATGGTTAATGTATTAGTACCCAAACTTTTAAAATTTTCCAGAATTTTCTCTCGTGTACCATTCCCTAAAGCCACCATAGCAATAATCGCCCCAATACCGATAATCACCCCAAGCATTGTTAGAAAAGTCCGCATGCGATGTGCATTCATTGCCAACAGAGCCATCACAAACGCCTCACGGAATCGCTCAACAAAAGAACGAAAAAAGCCCAGTTTTTGTTGGCCTTTTAGATTTTGTTGTTCCTGAAGAGATTTTCCACCAACTTTTGTTTTTGCAACCCTTGACTGCTTATCAGCAATAATTTCCCCATCACTGATTTCGATAATACGCTCTGCTCTTTCAGCCACCTGCATATCATGGGTTACAATGATAATGGTACGCCCCTCTTGATGAAGTTCATCCAAAATATGCAATACTTCTTGCCCACTCTTTTTGTCCAATGCACCAGTTGGTTCATCTGCAAGAATGACCTCCGCATTATTCATGAGCGCCCGAGCAATAGAAACACGTTGTTGCTGACCACCAGAAAGCTGATTTGGACGATGATTTATCCGATCACCCATGCCCAAACGCGTTAAAAGATCCTGTGCCCGCTGTTTCCTTGCTTCCACGGCACATCCCGCATAAATAGCCGGAATTTCAACATTACCAAGAGCTGTCAATTCATTCAACAAATGGTAACGCTGAAAAATAAAACCAAAATGATTACGTCGCAAAGCCGACAATTCATCCGCAGAAAGGGAAGCTGTTTCTTTACCAGAGATCCAATAACGACCAGAAGTTGGACGATCAAGACAGCCTAAAATATTCATCAAGGTCGATTTACCTGAACCGGAAGCACCTACAATTGCCACCATTTCACCACGTTTAATGGTAAGATTGATGTTTTTCAAAACGGTAACAAACGCTTCGCCCGCAGGAAATTTGCGCACAATATTTTCCAAGACGAAGACAGCATCTGCTTGATTTGTGCTCATGCTTTAACTCTCGTCTTCGCTGTGCATGTGAGAAGACTCTGGCATCACTCCATCAGACGAACTAGTGACGACGACATCACCCTCGTTAAGTCCTGAAACAATCTCTGCCATAACCTTATTATTCAACCCAACGCTCACCTGTTTAGTAACCACCTTATTTTCCCCCACCAAAACAGAAACCCATGCTTTACGCTCTCTTGTCTCATCGCGTAAAGCATCACTTGGAACCAACAAGACATTCTGCGCGCGCCCTAAGATAATATGAACTTGAGCAGTCATATAGGTTCGCAAAAAATTGTCCGCATTATCAACATGTAGAATTCCATTGTAATAGATAGCCGATGATATTAAAGCACTAGAACCACTCACCATACCAGGATTAATACTCACATCAGCACGAATTGCTTCAGGAGCCGGCTCTACTTTTTCTAAAACGCCTTCATAACGACGCTGTGAATTACCTAGAACTGTAAAATAAAGTGGTTGTCCAGCTCGGACTTTAAGAACATCTGCTTCTGAGATTTGCGCCTTGATCGTCATCTTTGATAAATCACCCAAAATAACAATCGTTGGCGCCGACTGAACCGCATTCACATTCTGCCCTTCTTCCACAACTGTTGCCAAAACCGTTCCCGCTGAAGGGGCAGTGATGCGTGTATAACCTAAATTAACCTCTGCACTCTCCACATCAATTTGTGCTTGCACAATCTGCTGACGAAGTTGTCCAATTTGCGCCTCGCGTATTTTCACCTGTGTCGTAGCCTCATCGAGGTTCGCACGTGAAACCGCACGTGTTTCAATCATTTTTTTCTGACGCTCTAAATTTTTCTGTGCAAGAGAAAGATAGGCTTCTTGTTCTATCAAACTCGCATAATAATGCGATAATGCTGCTTTTTTTCTTTTTAAATCATTTTCCTGATCTGTAGGATCAATTTCTGCCAAGAGATCGCCTTCTTTCACAACACTCCCAGGGGAAACATGCATTGACACCACACGCCCTGTTGCTCGCGCACCAACAGCCACCAACCGGTAAGGACGTACAAGACCAGAAGCTAAAACACTTTCCTCAATATCCCCACGTTTCACCACCGCTGTTATATAAGTTGGAGTAGATGTTCCAAAAAAAACAGAACGTAACCATAACAACAAGAGAATGAGAAATATAGCAGTTAAAAAGAAGGAAAGTTTTTTGTGTTTTGTAATGAAATTTTTGAGTAAGTTTTTTTTCATTTCCCTACCTTTGCACGCGAACGAGGTGCATTATCAACGACTTCTGGACGCGATACATCAACAACGCCATCCCAGCCCCCCCCCAATGCTTTCATCAACGTGATATATTGCGTAACCAAAGAAACACGGCTATCTTTAAGCGCCATTTGTGCAGAATAATAAGAGCGATCAGCATTTAACAATTCAAGAAAACTAGTATTTCCATTCTCAAAAAGGTTCCGTGAAAGTTTTAAGGAATGAAGAGAAGCTTTATTCGCAACGATTAGCTTTTCTAAGCGTTGATGTTCCTTCGTTAATCTTACAAGCGCATTTTCTACATCTTCTAAAGCTTCCAACACAGCAGCTCGATAAGTAATAAAAGCTTGATCACGCTGCGCGCGCGCTACCGCAATAGAAGCCTCGACCTGACCTCCATTAAAAAGAGGAAAACGAAGACCAGGTCCAAAAGACCAGCCAATCGTTGAATTTTTCCATAATTGATCAATTGCCGTTGCTGCTGTCGAAATATTACCTGTTAAAGTAAGTGATGGATAACGATCTGCTTCACGTTGACCAATCCGTGCTGTCGCTTGCGCATATTGACGCTCTGCCCGTCGCAAATCTGGACGTGTTAACAAAATATCGGCTGGAATTCCTGCTGGTATCGGCCAGCGTGGTTGTGGAATCTTTGCATGCTTAGCATTTTTTTGTAAAAGATCCTTCAATGCCGTAGGCACACGACCAGTTAAGACAGAAAGGCGATGAACGCTCATTGCTAAATTCGCTTCCATCTGTGATATATCTGCTTCTGTATTTGCCATTTGTGCTTGCGCATTTGAAACATCAAGCTCAGAAACATCACCAGCTGTTAATCTAGCGCGCATCAGTTCATAAGTTTTACGTTGTGATACAGCAATTTGCCGCACAATAAACAACTTTTGTTGCCAGCCACGCATTTGCACATAATTTGTTGCCACATCTCCTAGTAATGTCACCATGGTAGCGCGCATATCTTCCACAGCCGCATCAAGGCCATAACGCGCTGCTTCAACCGCACGTTTATGCCCACCAAAAAAATCAAGCTCCCAGCTTGCATCAAAACCACTACTATACTGGTTTAACAATGCATCAGACTGTCCAGAACGACTACGGGTTCCTGAAATTGAATTGGACACATTTGGCAAAAGAGTTCCCACAACCTGTCCAAAACCCGCACGCGCCTCACGTACCCGAGCTTTGGCAACAGCAACATTATTATTTCCAGAAATCGCGTAATCCATTAACGCATCTAGAACAGGATCATTCAAATGCCGCCACCATCCGGCAAGCGCAACGGGCTGCCGTGCAGTCTGTGCAGATTTTTCTCCCCAAACTGCTGGAACACGAAAAGATGTTTTCTGGTAATTAGGACCAACCATACATCCTGACAAAAGCAAACACAACAAGACACTAAAAAATAATCCACGAGAAGCGCCCCATTTGAGATTTCTGATATACATCCAGTCTCCCGCATTCTTTCAGAATCATTATTTAATATTAATACTTTATTTACCTCTTATTTCAAACTTGACGTGAAAAATCAAATACAGTTTGCACAGGAATATGATCTGAAGGACGTTCCCATCCGCGCGCATCACGAAAAATCGAAAGATCTACAACAAAAGGGGCTAAATCTTGAGAAGACCAAACATGGTCAAGCCGCCGCCCATAATCAGTAAATGCCCAATCGCGAGCACGATAACTCCACCATGTGTAAAGCTTGGTAGGAACAGGAATATGCAACCGCATCAGATCAACCCATCCACCTTGACAACACAAATCCTGTAAACGCTCGGTTTCAATGGGAGTATGGCTTACAACCTTCAACAATTGCTGATGAGACCAAACATCCTCTGCCAAAGGAGCAATATTTAAATCTCCCACCAAAAGAGAAGAAAGACCATCGCCTTGATCCGCACGAATGGAGGACATTTCTTCTAAAAAATCAAGCTTATGACGAAACTTTTCATTCACATCAGCATCAGGGATATCTCCCCCAGCAGGAACATAAAAATTATGAATCCGCAAGCTTCTCCCATGGGCTTCCACAATAACTGAGATATAACGGCAATCTTGGTTTTGGCAAAAAAAACGCTTTTCTACCTTTTTAAAAGGCAAACGAGAAACAATAGCCACCCCGTTATAAGATTTTTGTCCACTCAATGCGATATGCTTATAACCCGCTGCTTCAAAAGCCTCCACTGGAAATAAAGCATCTGGACATTTTGTTTCCTGTAGACACAAAACATCTGCGGAAAAGAGTTCCAAATACTGAAAAACCTGTGCAAGACGCAAACGAATAGAATTAATATTCCAAGTCGCAATACGAAAGAACATTTGTTTTAATCCCAATGACGTAACACTCTTTCTTCATTTCTTCGAAGGAAGTGTGAACATCCCATTAGCGAACCGGACGTCTGTCCGCACATTCATAATCTGCACAGTAGTTTCCAAATTTTGTTGGTCAACAATTGTCCACTGTCGCAAAGCAGAGCCTTTAGAATCAAAAACCATCCTTATTTGCCCTGCCCCAATCGTCTGATCACGCAGAACAATCGTCACGGCCCCTGGATCTTCGCGAAATGCGAACAAGCGCCCAGAAGATACATCAATTTTATCATCCAACAGAAATTTCATTGGCGTTTGCGAAAGTTGTGAAAAGTTCCAAGTATTCAAAGCCCGATTGTTAATACCCACAAATTGGCCATCTGCAATAATTTGTAAAGGCATTTTTTTGTAAATGAAACGAATTTTCCCTGGGCGCTCTAAATAAAATGTCCCCTGAGACATTTTTCCCTTTGGACTAAACTGAATAAAATCACCTGTCATTGTTTTGATTGCCGCAAAGTGATTCACAACATTTTGCGCCTTTATCACTTTATTAGATACTTGCGAAAAAACAGGAAAAGTTAAACACCAAAAGATAATAATTCCCACCAACCCAAAGATTCTTCTTTGCGGTAAAAAAGACGTTTTCATAAAAAATGCTCCCAAGCAATACTTAATTAACTTTATAATTCATAACTTAAGTGATCAACGATGAATAAATACCTATCTTTATAAGATAAAGATATTGTTTGAAAAAACTATCAAAAGATTTTCAAGAGTATTCTTCTTCGACAGTCTCCAAAACTTTTTGCTTACCCATATCATTTACTGGACTAATGATGCCTTCTTCTTCCATCCTTTCAATCAATGTTGTAGCACAGTTATAACCAATGCCTAAACGACATTGAATATAAGAAGTCGAAGCCTTACGATCACGAAGCACAATAGCAACAGCTTGACAATAGGAATCATCTGCTAAAGAAACATCCTTCCTTTATTTCTTGCGATCTCTTTCGGTATCGTTTCCAAATAACCAGTCTGCGTTTATGTTTCCGAAATCATCAAATTTTCCTGCTTTTCTGCTGATTTTCTAAACGCATAATATATTCTTTCCCACCCCTAATCTATGAAGCAACATAAATTATAGTCAATACATAATGGATTAAGGACTAAACATATTACTCGCGAACCTGAAAGTTCTTTTAAGTATCAAAAATACTTTTTTGACTTCCTTCCCACCCAAAAGAATAAAAATCTTCATCCGAACCACTCTGTAAACAGTTTGGAGTTTAGCAAATTTCACTTAGCTTCCCACCCCATATAATTCATTTATATTAAGACTCGACAGATCAGCCTTGCCCTAAATATTTAGAGCGCACTTAAAAAGACACTTAAATACTAAACCTTACATGCTTTTACCCCCCTCTACACTCGCAATGACATTATTTTATACCAAGATATTGATTTATAATAATTTATCTTTTTAACTTAAATCATAACGCCAAATACAATAAGATTCTCTCATCACATACTCTCTCATATTGAATCAATTCAAATCATTTGCTTGCACGTTACAAGCAAGGTTGGTGTATGGATAAAAGTTATATAAGATAAAGAATCCCCTTATAAGGAGTCTCAAGTACCAAAGAGCTATCGCAAATTGAGAGCTGGTATATGAAAATGCAGACTTTCTACGATACAGTAGGATAAACACTTGTTTTATAAGGTATTATAAAAAACAACTATAAATATTTTTCAAAAGCGTTCTTCTTCAGCAGGCACTAAAATTTCTCGTTTCCCTGCGTGATTTGCTGGACTAATGATACCTTCTTCTTCCATCCTCTCAATCAATGTCGCAGCGCGGTTATAACCAATGCCTAAACGGCGTTGAATATAAGAGGTCGAAGCCTTACGATCACGAAGCACAATAGCAACAGCTTGACTATAGGGATCATCTTCTGAAGGAGAAGACAAAGAAACATCAGCACCATCCTCTTCAACTTCTTGCGTAATTGTTTCTAAATAATCAGGTCGTGCTTGCTCTTTGAGATGCGCAACAACCTGCTCCACTTCATCATCCGCAACAAAAGGCCCATGCACACGCTGAATACGTCCTCCTCCCATCATAAAGAGCATATCTCCTTGTCCCAATAATTGCTCGGCCCCCTGTTCGCCTAAAATTGTTCGGCTATCAATTTTGGAACTCACAGAAAAAGAAATGCGTGTAGGAAAATTGGCTTTGATCGTCCCAGTAATAACATCGACTGAAGGACGCTGTGTCGCCATAATTACATGGATACCGGCAGCACGTGCCATTTGTGCTAAACGTTGAACCGCTCCTTCAATATCTTTCCCAGCAACCATCATCAAATCAGCCATTTCATCAATAATGACAACAATATAGGGCATAGGACTAAAATCAAGTGTTTCCGTTTCATAAAGAGGCTCACCGGTCTCGCGATCAAATCCAACTTGAATTGTCCGCACCATTGTCTCTCCCTGACTTGCAGCTTCCCTAAGACGTGCATTAAACCCATCAATATTACGAACGCCTAGTTTTGACATTTTACTATAGCGTTCTTCCATTTCACGAACAGCCCACTTTAAAGCAATCACGGCTTTTTTAGGATCTGTCACCACGGGTGTTAATAAATGGGGAATGCCATCATAAACCGAAAGCTCAAGCATTTTCGGGTCCACCATAATGAGACGACATTGTTCAGGTGTCATACGATAAAGCAATGATAAAATCATTGTATTAATAGCAACAGACTTTCCTGATCCTGTTGTACCAGCAACCAAAAGATGGGGCATTTTTGCTAAATCTGCAACAACAGCTTCTCCTCCGATTGTCTTACCCAAAGCAAGTCCTAGCTTTGCTTTGCTGTCAATAAATTCTTGCGCCTGCAACATTTCTCGTAAATAAACCATCTCACGCTTTGCATTAGGCAATTCTATTCCAATAACATTACGTCCTGGAACCACCGCAACACGCGCCGAAATCGCACGCATCGAGCGTGCAATATCATCTGCCAAACCAATGATACGGGAAGACTTAATACCTGCAGCCGGTTCAAATTCGTACAAAGTTACCACCGGTCCAGGACAAGCATCTATAATTTTTCCTTTGACTCCAAAATCTAACAAAACCCCTTCAAGTTCCTGAGAATTTGCTCTTAAAACAGCAGGAGAAAGTTTTGCATCCCTAACAGACGGTGGTGGAACCGAAAGATAATCTACAAGAGGAAGAACAAAACCACCATTTGAAGAAGCTGTTAAAGACTTTCGATTTTTAACAGGAGAAACATAGGCTTTATTTTGATTTTTCTCACACTTTACTTTTTCACCCAAAAAAGTTGGCTCAATCCGATCAAATGGCTTTCCTTGCCCTTTACTCTGAAAACGCCTTTTGAAACAAAATAAACGAAAAAAACGCGCTTGTAAAAAATAAAAAAGATGCAAAAGAGCGCCACAAGTTGTCGCAAAAAAACCATGATTTTCACGATCCTCCTCTGCGGCATATTCCGTATCTTCTTCCAACTCAAAGACTGGATTAACGATTTCGTCTTTTGGAATGCTTTTTTCTTTTCTTTTCTTTGTTCGACGCCGCCATATCACATTACCAGCAAAAGCAGCGGTGAAAAAACCTAAAAGAATAAAAACAACACTGAAAAACACCGTGTAAGGAGGAGAAAGAAAAAGAGGAAAGACTGAAGAAGCAACACTTAAAACTTTATCTCCTAAAACCCCTCCCAATCCCATTGGCAATGGCCAATAAGTAAAAGAAGCAACAGGTGACATAAGGGCAAAAGCAATTAAAAAACAAATCGTTGATAGCACCCATAAAAAAAAGCGCAAAGTCAAATTGTAGATATTCTTTTGCGCCAACAAGAGAAAAGACCAAAATAACGGTGGCAACAAAACAGAAAGACTTGCCAAGCCAAAAAACTGCATAATAAAATCTGAAAAAATTGCCCCCATCCACCCCATAAGGTTTGTAACCTCATTTGTACTTGCATGAGTTAAAGATGGGTCCGCAACATTCCACGTCGCCAAAGCAAACACACAAAAAATAATAAAGCCCAAAAGCCCGAGCCCAATAAATACTCCTATCTGACGTAAAAACATCTCAATAAGACGCGAACCTTGAGAATTTCGCACTTCTAATGAATCATAAGGAGAAGAACTTCGGTGCATCTATCAATTCCAAATACAAAACTTTTATATTTTAAAGAGTTATAACTCCCTCTCTCTCTTAAAAAAGGATGAAGCTTAAACTCTGTACCAATTTGTAAACAAATCGCCTGTAAACAATCCGACTTCTTATCTAGCGCGTTCTACCTTCTAACCACTTCATATCATTCATATACCACCACCCTAAGAGATAATCCTTCATAAGGCGCACAAAAAGCTCTCCCTGAATATTTATCACACGATCAACCAAAAAACACCTTATGTGTAAAGTGTTACATGGGTGCTATAGGCACCTTCTTAAACAAATAATATTTTTTACGCTACATCATGATAACGGCGAAATATGAATACTGTTTTAACCATCACGAATGACCACAATTTTTTATCTATTTTTATCTATCATACTAACGAAATGTCCCCCTTCAGGACAAGCATACTGAAGTAACTCACACAACTTAAAAAATACACGACCATCTTTGTTTATTTTTAGTTTTCTTTTTTATCAACCAAGTGTAAAAAGAATTGAAGAAGATATTTAAAAAAGCTTATCCGATAAATCTGTAAGATGAATCACATAAATGATTAAGCAGAAAAACTCTGAAAAACCAATCTGTCATCAGATTGGCGCTAAAAAGAAACCTCGTTTTTGTAAAGCAGAGAGAAAAGTAAAAGTTAAGATATTTTAGGCAATGTAAAAAGATATTCTTTTTAAAAGAAAGCAAACTATAAACAATGGAAGAAGTATTGTGTGTTCTAATCGCAATAAAGACGTACAACCCAATAAAAAAATTAAATCTCATAAAACTAAACAATGTGATCTGCTCATTGCAGGGGGGGCAGCTGTCGGTTTAACCCTAGCGATAGCACTCAAGCAAACAGCCCCTAATCTGAAAATAAAAATCGTTGATGCTGCTCCACAAGGAGATCCCCCTGCTTCTAACATACGAACCATTGCCCTTGCTGCTGCTTCTATTCGTATGTTAAAACAATTACAATGTTGGGAATCTATAAAACTCTATGCGCAACCCATTCATTCAATGATCATCACAGATACAAGCACAAATGATCCTGTCAAACCCACTCTTTTAACCTTTGAAGGCGACATTAATCCCGGCGAGCCCTTTGCTGCTATGGTAGAGCATAGAGAACTCATCAACACTTTAAAAAAACGTGTCAAAGATCTCAATATCCCTGTTATTACAAACACCCGTGTCATTGATTTTCATCAAGAAGACCAACATACAACCGTCACTTTAAATAATGAAGAGGTTTGGCAAACAAAATTGCTTATTGCAGCTGACGGAGCCCATTCGAAATTACGCCAAAAAGCAGATCTTAAAAACTTTTCTCATCCCTATAAACAAACAGCAATCATCTGCACAGTTGAACATGAAAAAACCCATAATGGTCAAGCAATTCAACATTTTTTACCTGCCGGTCCTTTTGCTCTTCTCCCTCTCAAAGGCAACCGATCCGCCATTGTGTGGAATGAAGATCATAAAACTGCGCAATATTATCTCAAAGCTGATGCACTTATTTTTGAAACAGAACTCGAAAGACGCATTGGCCATCGATTAGGCAAACTCTCTTGGGATGGCGAACGTCAAGCTTTTCCTTTGAGTCTTTCTTTAACACGTCAATGCGTTAAACCACGTTTTGCTCTCGTTGGCGATGCCGCCCATACCATCCACCCCATTGCAGGACAAGGACTCAATTTAGGATTACGCGATAGCGCTGCGCTGGCTGAAGTGATTATTGAAACAGCACGACTAGGTCTTGACATTGGCTCCCTCACGGCTTTAGAGCGCTATCAAAGCTGGAGACGTTTTGAAATTGTCCGTATGGCTTTAAGCAATGATTGGCTTAATAAACTCTTTTCTAATGATAGCCTTCTTTTACGGATGCTCCGCGATACCGGCCTTGGAATCATTAATCAAGCACCAAAAATAAAAAAATACTTCATTCAAGAAGCTGCCGGACTCTCTCCAAATGCCCCACGTCTTCTACGCGGCTTCCCACTTTAAGAAAAAATTCATACTATTTTACAACCTTTCCCTTCCTCCTTCAAAGAACAAAAAATTCCTATCTCATCCAATCTGTTTACAAACCGGATTCCTGTCGAGTAATTTTTTCTTGACTTCCTCCTCCCATATTTCACTTAACATAAAACTCGACAAGCAAGCTACATTATGAGAGTATTCACTACGCACTGAAAAAAACGTTTACTATCTCTACAAGGCATTGATTTATAATGATAATCTATCGTTATTCATATTGAATGAGAGTCCCGAATAACCTAAGATTGTCTCATTTTAAATCAGTTTATATTGCTTCAATCAAAACCACTCATTTGCACATAACAAGTGGGATGAATGTGTGGGTAAAATTTATACAAGAAAGGACTAAAAAATGGCTCTTATGAACCGTCTTAATGCAAGATCTGTCGCAACATTGGGGGCTGGCAAATATAATGATGGTGCTGGCTTGTTACTTCATAAGCGTAAAGATGGAGGTGCTCAATGGATTTATCGCTATACCATTCATGGTCGGCGCCGTGAAATGGGCTTGGGTGCGTTGCAAAATGTTTCTTTAAAAAAAGCCCGTGAATTNCTTCATTACTTAAAAGATATTGCTTTAGATACTTTTGAAAGTCGGAAATCTGAGTTAAAAGGGGATGGTAAAGATGGGAATTGGTTTGCACCTTTACGCCTACATATTCTCCCTAAATTAGGCTGTCTGCCTGTTTCTGAGATTACATAAACAGAGATACGCAATGTTCTTGCCCCTATTTGGCATACAAAAGCTGCAACAGCAGAGAAAGCATTGATACGTCTTAATCTTTGTCTTAAACATGCGGCTGCATTAGGTTTGAATGTTGATTTACAAGCAACAGAAAAAGCACGCGCGCTCTTAGGCAAACAACGCCATAAAACGCAAAATTTTCCAGCTATGGATTGGAGAGATGTCCCTACCTTTTATAAAACACTTTGCGAAGCATCAACCTTAACACAACTGGCTTTGCGTTTGCTTATTCTGACAGGGGTTCGTACTTTTCCTTTATGTCATATCCATAAAGATCAAGTTGATGGGGATATATGGACTATCCCTGCTGAAAATATGAAAGGAAAGCGTGATACAACAAAAGAGTTTCGCGTGCCTTTATCATCTGAAGCATTAGACATTTTAAAACAAGCGCGCCTTTTATCACGCAATGATTTCTTCTTTTCTGCAACAGGTCGCGGTCCCCTCGCGCATAGGTGTATGGCTCAATATATGAAACGTATTGGACTTGAAGCCTGCCCGCATGGTTTTCGTTCTAGTTTACGCAATTGGCTCGCTGAAACAACCGATGCCCCCTATGAGGTCGCTGAAACCATTCTAAGTCATACAGTAGGAGGTAAAGTAGAGCGTGCCTAT